>JANMEX010000533.1:0-5242 GCA_031377485.1 Phyllobacteriaceae bacterium | reverse complement strand
TCAGCCGACTGCGCGCCAAAATCGACAAACCCTTCGACGTCGCCCTGCTGCAAACCGTGAAGAACGCCGGATACATGCTGCATGCGCCACGCTGATCTGATGCGGCGGACGGCGTTTCGGCTGGCCCTTGGCGTTACGCTGTTCGTGTTAACCGCGCTGGTTCTGGCCAGCACCATCGGCTACAGCCTTTTGCGTCAGCAACTGGTGGCGCGGCAAGACGCCCGCATAACCGAGATTTTCACGGCCCTGCGTGAAACCAGCCAGTCGAACGACCAGACCGATCTGATCGAGGCCGTCACCAACCGCATCAAGGCCAGCCCTGATCGATCGACCGTCTACCTGTTGCGCGGTGCGGCGGGCGAGGTTTTGGCCGCCAACCTGCCCGATATCTGGTATCAGCCCGGCTGGTCCACGGTCGAGTCAGCAAGCCTTTCCATCCCCACAGACTATCCCTACCGCATCTTTGCGGGCAAGGTTGACGACTATACCATCATCGTGGGCCTGACCGATGCCGATCTGGATGATCTGGCCGAGATCAGCCGCAGTGCCTTTGTCTGGTCCGCCCTTGGCGTGCTTCTGGCAGTAATCGGGGTGGGCGCCCTGATCGCCACCCGCGTTCAAGCCCGCATCACCGATGTCGAGGCAGTACTGCAGCGTGTGGCACATGGCGATCTGACCGCACGGCTGACCTTGTCGCGGGCCGGCAGCGATCTGGATAAGATCTCCCTAGCCATCAACCACGCCCTGGCCCGGCTCGGCAGTCTAGTCGAGGCGATGCGACAGGTCAGCGCCGACATCGCTCACGACCTGCGCTCGCCACTGAACCGCCTGCGCATCAGGATCGAAGCCGCTGCCGAGGCCGAGGCGAAGGGCCTGCCCGTGGCCGCCGATCTTGCCGCTGCGATTGCGGAAAGCGATGCCATCAGCCAGACTTTCTCTGCCCTACTGCGCATCGCC
Source organism: Phyllobacteriaceae bacterium (assembly GCA_031377485.1). Taxonomy (GTDB): domain Bacteria; phylum Pseudomonadota; class Alphaproteobacteria; order Rhizobiales; family Rhizobiaceae; genus JANMEX01. The sequence goes on along the minus strand of JANMEX010000533.1, from coordinate 4,285 downwards.
CAGATCGAGGCGGGCACATCTCGCCAGAAGTTCACGCCACTAGATCTTTCCGCCTTGATGGGGGCTGTGGCCGGAGTCTACACAGAAGTGGCCGAAGATTCCGGGATGACCCTGACATGCCAGACCTCTGGCCTGGCGACAATCGAAGGTGACAAGGACCTCTTGACGCAAGCCTTCGCCAACTTGATCGAAAATGCACTGCGCCACTGCCCGGCCGGGACTGCAATCACTTGCGTGGTTGAAACCACCGGCACCAACGTCACAGCCATCATTCGTGACAGCGGCCCCGGCATCCCTGAAGCCGAACACGAAAATGTTTTGCGCCGCCTCTACCGGCTGGAAAAAAGCCGCACGACGGAAGGTTCCGGCCTGGGCCTGGCTTTGGTCAAAGCCGTGGCGGACCTACACCACGCCGAGTTGACCCTGACCGATGCCCATCCGGGTCTGCGTGTCACCCTGCGTTTCAACCGGATTGATGCGAGAGGCTAGGTCTCGCGCGAATTTCCGGCGGACATGTGCCAGTTCTTACGAAGAAGATCGGCGGGAAATCTCTGCTCTGAGCCAACGTTCCGGGGCGTAAAGCGAGCGACACCGTGGGACACAATCCTACATTAATTATCTGTAAAGTTGGTGACAAGTCGAAGCTATTGCAGAGCCTCAACTTCATAACCAACTGTCCCCATGCCAGCAGTTGATACTGAAGTTGGCTCGCCGGCCAAGCGCCGTGCAGATATCCAAGCAACCTGAAGGAAAAGACTTATGAAACGTTTCGCGCTATCCGCTACGGCGGTTATATTAATGACGGGTGCCGCTTTCGCAGCATCCGATACCGGAAAAATCACTGTGGTCGACCCCAAGAGCGATGCAATTACTTTGGCCGATGGCAAAACCTTCACATTGGCAGAGGGCACTGAAGCCGAGTCGCTGAAGGTTGGACAGAAGGTCATCGTGACCTACACTTTCAAAGCCGGGGAAAAGGTTGCGACTCAGATTGTCGTCACAAAGTAAAACGACCATGACGTTCGTCTGAGCAAAGCCGAACATTCAGACCATTGATGACGCCCCGGCCTGTGGTTGGGGGGTCATCTTTGATATGGATTTTCCCTTTGCACGAGGACAGTCCCACCAGTCAGTGCCGAGTATGCGACGCTACGTCCCCGCCCGACCAACATTGGTGCCAATTGCCTGCCAACATTACGGATTTGTAAGTTCGGTGTCAGGTGTCAGGCATGCACAGGCCGCACGCTGCACTTCATAACCAGAAGGCATAACCCCAAAGGAGCTGCCATGACTTTTCCCTGTCGCACCGCAACCAAGGCCACGCTGCTTACACTTGGCCTTTTCGCTTTTTTCCCGCTGACCTTCAGCGCTGTCCCCGCGCAGGCGGAAACCGCCGTAGCGCCTGAGAAGAACCCACCGGGCGACATTCCAGACAGTCAGGTCTTCATCGACTATGCGGGCGCCGGCTATGCGCTGAAAGTGCCAGAAGGCTGGGCGCGTAGGGTTAACGGCAGCAATGTCAGCTTTGACTCGAAGCTGGATGGCGTTTCGGTCACGCTGACACCAGCGACGCAGGCTCCGAGGCTGGACTGGGTCAAGACGCAGTATGTGCCGGACCTCATCAAGGCTGGCCGGGCAGTTAAAGTCACCAAGGTCAGCGCAGAAACGCTTCCCGGTGGTGAGGCAATCCGCATCGACTACACCTCGAACTCGGAACCCAACGGTGTGACCATGAAGCAGATCCGGCTGGAGAATGCCCGCTATCTGTTCTTCAAATCGGGCACGCTGGCCGTCCTGATTCTTTATGCCCCGGCAGGGGCTGACAACGTCGACCAGTGGCAGTTGATGTCGCGCTCGTTCGCATGGCAATGAGATGATCCTTGAGGCGCACGATCTGTACCGTTTCTTCCACACCGGAGATGACGAGGTGATTGCCTTGCGTGGTGTGGGCCTGACCCTCCTGCCTGGCGAGATCGTCGCGGTGATGGGACCGTCGGGCAGCGGCAAGTCAACCTTGCTCAACTGCCTGACGGGCCTTGATGAACCTGATGCCGGGTTGGTCACAATCGGCGGGGCGCGCCTATCGCGGCAACCCGAGGCGACTCGGGCTGCTATTCGGGCCAAGTCCCTTGGCATCCTGATGCAATCGGGCAACCTCTTTGCACACCTGTCGCTGACCGAAAACATCTGCCTGCAGATGCAGCTGGGCGGCTTGCACGACACCACCAAGCCAGAGGCCTTGCTGAAAAGTGTCGGTCTCGCACATCGCGGATTTGCGCGCGTCACCCAGCTTTCGGGTGGGGAAACCGCACGGGCCGGTCTGGCGGTGGCGCTCGCCTGCAATCCTCCAATCCTGATTGCGGACGAGCCGACCGCTGAGGTTGATGCCGCCACCGAAAGCCGCCTGATCTCCCAGTTCGAGACTCGTCGGGCGGCCGGAAAGGCCACCCTGATCGCCACCCACAGCGAGGCGCTAGCCGGGCGAGCTGACCGGATTTTGTATCTGAAAGATGGGGCGATCAGCCATGAATGAGGCATTGGTTCAGATCAAAGACGCGGGCAAAACCTATCCAGTGGCTGACGGTCAGATCACCCGCGTTTTATCCGGCATCACTTGCGTGATAGAACCAGGGGCGCGGATCGCCCTGATTGGGCCATCGGGCAGCGGAAAATCCACCCTCCTTCACATCATCGGCGGATTTATCCTGCCGAACACCGGGGCTGTTTCATGGCCTGCCATGGGGGCTCAAAAGGATTTGTTGCCGGAGAAAGTTCAGGCGGTGTTTCAAGCCCCGAGCTTGTTTCCGGCACTCAACGTTCAGGACAATATTGCTCTGCCGCTTTTGCTTGCGGGTCGCGACGCCTTGAGAGGGTTTGCGCCGGACGACCTGATGGCGCGCTTTGGCCTATCAGACCTTGCCCTTAAATTGCCCGAAGAACTGTCAGGCGGCCAGGCGCAACGCATCGCAATGTTGCGCGCCTTGTCCATCTCACCGCGCCTGGTCCTTGCTGATGAACCGACCGGCCAGTTGGATAGCAAGACTGCGCAAGAGTTTCTGACCATGGTGATCACCGTGGCAAATGAGATCGGAGCCGCCTTTATCATAGCCACCCACGACCCGGCCGTGGCGGCACGGATGGACCGGCAATGGTCCCTCGACTACGGCAAGCTTTTTGTCGACACCAACACAGGAACGGCACCATGACATATCTATGGATCATGGGGCTGTTGCACCACCGCCTGATGCGGCTTCTTGGCGCAGGGTTTGGCATTGCGGTGACCGTGGCTTTGCTCGCCTCGCTCGGCGCGTTTCTGGCCAGCAGCACGGCGACGATGACGACACGCGCCACCTTGGCCGTGCCGATCGACTGGCAGGTTGAGGCGGTGCCGGGAGCAGACGCTGCAGTGATTGACGCAGCCATTCGTAAAGCTGCTCCGGTAAAGGCACTGGAACAGGTGTTTTATGCCGGAACAGAGGGGTTTCAGGCTACTACTGGCGGCACAGTGCAAACCACCGGGCCGGGCAAAGTGGTCGGCTTTGGGCCGGAATACCTGGTTAATTTCCCGAAGGAAGTCCGCCTGTTGTCGGGCACGCTTGACGGAGTTTTGGTGGCACAGCAGACGGCGTCAAACCTGCATGTCGGGCCCGGCGACCTTTTCAGCATCACCCGGATAGGCCTTGATCCTGTGGTTTTGACCGTCGCAGGCGTCATCGACATGCCCGATGCGGATGCGTTCTTTCAGGGCGTGGGGCTGCCGCCCCAAGCAGCGCCACGAGCACCGCCTGACAATGTGATCCTTTTGCCCGCCGCCGATTGGCACCGGATTTTCGATGCCCAAACCGCGCGGCGCCCCGACACCACCCGGCTGCAGTTCCATGTCCATCTTGACCATGCGGGCCTGTCCGCCCAACCGACTACAGCCTATGCCCAAGTCACCGGAGAGGCCCGCAATCTTGAGGTGCAGGTGGCGGGCCAGGCTTTGGTGTCTGACACCCTCGCATCTCGGCTCGATGCCGTGCGCGGCGATGCGCTTTATGCGGCAGTCCTATTCTTGTTCCTTGGCCTCCCCGGGGCGGCCCTTGGGGCCGCGCTGACCCTCGCCATCACCGCCAGTGGTGCGGCACACAGGCGGAGCGAACAAGCCTTGCTGCGGGTGCGCGGTAGGGCCCGCATGACGTGCGCGTGCAAGTGCATGCGGCCGCGCTGAACTTCCCCGATTTGCTCATGACGCGCGGCAGCTATCAGCACAAGCCCGCGTTGCCATTCATCTGCGGCATGGAAG
>JANMEX010000514.1:0-8391 GCA_031377485.1 Phyllobacteriaceae bacterium | reverse complement strand
GCCCCCACCCGCCAGTTCGGTAATGTTGTCGATGGCCGAATTGATGACGTAGATGTCGTTGCCAAGCCCGCCAACAAGCGTATCAGCCAGCGCATCGATGCCACCGTTGAGAACATTGGCCCCGGCATTGCCGTTGATCGTCTGAGCAATCTCGTTGCCAATCAAATTGAGCGCGCCGATGCCTGCCGCATTGGTGGTCTCGAGAAACTCGATGTTATCTCCAGCGGCGAGCGTAAACGACAGGCTGGCCCGCGCCCGGTCTGCCGTGCCACCACCCGCGAGTTCAATAATGTTGTCGTTTGCGGTGTTGATGACATAGGTGTCATTGCCGAGGCCGCCAGTAAGCACATCAGCCAGCGCATCAATGCCCCCGTTAAGGATATTGGCACCTGCGTTGCCGGTGATGGCCTGGGCGATCTCGTTGCCGGTCAAGTTGATCGCTCCCAACCCGGCAGCATCGGTGGTTTCAAGGAATTCGATGTTGTCCCCGGCAGCTAGCGTGAATGACACGCTCGCCTTGGCCCGGTCAGCCGTACCGCCGCCGGCCACTTCGACAATGTTGTCCGTGGCGGTGTTGAGGATGAAAATGTCGTTGCCGCCGTTGCCGTAAAGCGTATCGGCAACGGCATCAGCGCCGCCATTGAGAATGTTGGCCGCACCATTGCCGATAATCGTGTTCGCCAGCGCATTGCCCGTGCCGTTGATGGCAGACACGCCGCTGAGTGCCAACCGCTCGACATTGGCGCCCAGAATGAAGGTGCCCGCTATCCCGGTGAAGTAGACTGTATCGCTGCCGCCAGTGGCCAGCACTGCATTCGTTTCGGTGATCACTTCATTGAGCACGTTGGCATAGTAAACGTCGGAGCCATCGCCGCCGATCAGCGTATCGACGCCAAGACCTCCGTTTAGAATGTCGTTGCCAGCCCCGCCACTGAGAACGTTCACACCGCTGTTGCCGGTAATGGAATTGCCGAATGCATTGCCGGTAAGATTGATCGCGCCAAGCCCACTGGCCAAGGTGGTAGCCAATTTCTCGATTTCCTGACCGATACCAAGCGTGAAGCTGACAGCGGAATAAACCTGGTCAGTTCCACCACCCATGTCCTCGGCTATTTCATCGCCCCCATTGTCGACGTAATAAACATCATTGCCAAGGCCGCCCACCAAAGCATCGACACCCGCTCCGCCATTGAGCGTGTCGTTGCCATCGTCGCCAGACAGAAAATCGTTGTTGTTGCCACCGTTGAGCGCGTCGTTGCCAGATCCGCCCAAGAGAATGTCATTTCCATCTCCCCCGTTTAGCATGTCGTCGTTGGCACCGCCATTGAGGTTATCGCTGCCCCCAAGACCATTGACAATATCGACGGCATCATCACCTGTGAATGTATCGTTACCCGCATCACCATTGGCGGTACGGACCAACTGGAATGTCTTTTCCCTGACATCGCCATAAGATCCACTGCTATAGCTGACGATGAATTGTGCAAGACCAATGGACGCAACCGACGATTCGCCATCGTTGCCGTCAGCGGCGAGTAGTGGCGGATTGGCCTGATCAATCAACGTGGAACCGTTTGCGGGATTAAGCAGTGAGGCCGCGATCGCGCCTTCCAGGCCGTGGCCAAAATCAACCTGAGTTGTAAACGTCGTCACGACGAAACCATTCGACAGCGTGGCAGCCGCCGCGTCATTTTCGTTTGCGGTCGAGTAGCTGCCTTGGGTGAAATACCGCAATCCTGACGCTTTAAAAATTACAACTTCAATGTTGGACTGTGTGGCGTCCAACTGGTTGTCTTCATAACTGACCGTAAACTCTCCCGATGGAAGTGCTGTGACGCTCATGTTGTGGTTGATCGTGCCGAGGCCATCAAATTGCGCGGGTGCCTGCCGAACCGAGCCATTGGAATTGTAGACGGCAACCCAAGCCGCGCTGTTGCCGAGTGAATCAACTCGTTCCCACGCCACAGCAAAACCGCCGTCAGCCAAGCCCGCTACGCTTGCATTTATGTCGTTTTTCAGAATGTCGACAAGGTGATGCGACGTCACAAACTGACCGTTTGAATCATAAATGATATACTGCAGGTCATTGATGGTAGCGGTGGTCGCAATTTGCTCAATAACAACAAATCCGCCATTTGCGAGCCCCGCAACGTCTGCATTCGTATGAGTAGATTGCGATGAAACGTTACCCCCACCAATCGCTACTCCGGTGGACGACGTTATGTTAAATGAAATGCCATTTTTGGTTCCCACGGAAACTACATTGCCATTTGCCAATTGAGCAACTGCGGCGTCAGTATAAGCATACACTCGAGAGGCAGTTATTTGACCGGTACTGTTGTAGTACGATATCTGAGAATATCCGTAGGAATCTTCGGCAATCGTCACAAAGCCGCCGCCGCTCAACCCCACACTATCCGGGTTGAACGCGGTACTGTAGCTGGGCAATACAAGGTTCAGCAGAGGCTTGAACGAATACGAAAGCGACATTGTCATCGTGGTTTCTCCAGGTTTTACGGCATTGGTCTAATGCACGTACCCACTTTCAGGCGACGGCCGAATAATCCGGCAGTTTGGACGGCGACTATGTGATGGTCGGGATTGCTTGCACGTTCGGGCGCACGGTTTGTGCTGCCGATTGGGGTCGCCTCTGACTATCGCCGTCAGTTTCATAATCGGAGCAATTCCGCTTCTTGCAAGACCAATGGCGTCCGCATTCGGCAGCAGATCACAAGTGTTGATGAAATTTAAAGTTTGCCAGAAATCGCTAACTGTGACGGCCATGCTGCAGCTCCCAGGAGGTCGCCCGCACCTGCGCGGTCATGCCGCTGCCGGGGCTGTCTGGCAGCTTGTGGCTTTCACGCTATCGCGTTTCGTACCAGGTCACAAGCACCGGGCAGACGCTTAGTGATGTTCCGACGAAGTGCAACGTGCGCGGATGCTCTGTACGCCGAAGCGTCAAACCAAAAAGAAATAAGCGGCCGTCAACGAAGTTGAACCGGATAGCATTGCAAACTGAACCGCCACGGCAGCGTCGGAGCCTTAGCTTTAGAACCACGCGCCGGTGGCATCATCGTAGATAACCGATCCGCACTTGCCGTCCCTATACAACCCCGACCAGCGTCGAGCCGGCAAGTGCTCGCCGTCGTACATCAATGGCGCACCAGGTGGCCGCAGACCAATAAACCCCGAGACTCTCGACTGAACTGGAGGGAATGGGGCTCAGTTCACAGCCGAAACAGTCAGGAAAAAGAAGGAGCCAAACTATGCCTTGACCCCAGAATGACCAGAATCCATAGTCCGAGCTGGCTCACTTCTCGATGGAAAACCCGGCTCAGTTCTGAGTGGAAATCAACAGTGTGCTGCATAAAAGCTTCGGCGAACGCATCGCCGAGAGAGACCCAGGTGGTCGCATGCGCAAGGTTGTTCACGGAATATACAGCGAATGGGTCGCCTGGATTCGGACGCCTTGCCTTCCATCGCTTGCAGCGGGATCGCGACACTCGAGAGTTCAGTTAGTGCGGGCTTGACCCCAGTGCCGGACAATCTTGTCAACCACATTCGGGATGTCCGGCGCCACAATGTCAGGCACCGGCAGGCCCGGCACATGAAGAACTGCATTGCCGGGCAAGGTAACCAGTGCACCCGCGCACCCCGCAGCCTGCGCTCCTAGCGTATCCCATGCGTGCGCAGCGACAAGACACAGATCTGCAAGCTCGACTTTGAGGGCGTCAGCAACCATCTTATAGACGTCGCTCGAAGGCTTGAATTTCCGGACTGCATCGACGCTGAACATCTGCTCGAAGTGCTCGCCAAGACCGGCTTGATCAAGTGGACCCAATCCCGGACTCGGCGGCGAGTTCGTCAGCGTCACGAGCCGGAAGCCCGCTTTCTTGAGGCGGATCAGCGCTTCCGCTACGCCAGCGTGGGGCGGCATAGATCGGAGTAGCTTCTGCAACTCAGCAATGTCAGTTTCACCTATCCTCCTCTGCCGTATTTCGCCGATCATACGGAATACACCCGCAGCAAGCTCACCAAAGCTGACGTAGATGCCCGAAAGCGTAACCGCTTCGGAGTAGAGGATGAGTTGCGCGAACCACTCCCGCATGACTCCGGCGTCGTCGAAGATGCGCTCGAACAGCGGCTCAAGTGTTGTTATGTCGATCAAGGTCTCGTTGACGTCAAAGACAATCACTGTAGGTCTCAAAGACGCTTTCATGGTTGCTCCCTTTTTTGGCGTGTCCGTCGTCAGAACATTTGTCACAATTGGCTGCTTGAATTAGCAGAGTGTCGTCTTCTTTGTTGGTTGATGTTAGGCGGCCGGTTTGCGGTGTTGCAAGCGCCGCGGTGCGATTGTGTTGTTTGATCCTTTTTCGCTGTTTGATGATGGCTTGTGCTCTCCCAAAGGAAGCATCCGCCGGGGTCACATAGGCCAGGCTCTCGACCAGACCTTTTTCGCCAGCGCGGCAAGTTCTTGGGCAAAGTTTTGCGCATGTGCGGCTACCGCCTCGCGCAGGGCCAAACCGCCTTTCCCCGCCCGCCGAAGGCTCTCGGCGCCATTGGGGTTTCCCAACTTCACGCCAAGCGCCTTTGCGGCCGCAAGCGCCTCTTTCGTACGCCGCGAGATCGCCTCGCGCTCAGCCTGCGCCACCAGCGCCATAATGCCCACTGTCAGGTCGTTTGCCTCTGGCATGTCCACTTGCACCGAATTCTTTGCTATTGCCCCGTATCACGTCGCGTGCGACCATTCCGGCAATCAGGAAGGAGATCATCATGCTGGTCGGCCAATCAGCATCCACCGCCGCAAACATGATCGAAAGGTTCGAACAGATCCGCCCTCTGCTGGCAGAGCACTCCGGGCGCTTTGACGCGGATCGAAGACTGTCAGACGAGGTGTTTGGTGCCTTGAGCGAAGCGGGGTTCTTCCGCCTTCTGCTGCCCGCCCAACTGGGCGGATGCGAGCTTTCGCCCCTCGACTTCATGACCGTGGTCGAGCACGCCGCAGCACTCGATGGGACAATCGGCTGGCTCGTCGGAAACGGAGGCGGCATGTCGCGCGCAGGCGGCTATCTGCCGTTAGAAGCCGCACAGAAGGTGTTCGGGAAACCGTCGGCCTTCGTCGCCTCTAGCACGGGTGCGATTGGCGCGGCGGTGCCTGCGGGAAATGGATACCGCATCACCGGCCGGTGGCCTTTTGCCAGCGGCGCGCCCCACGCCACGACCTTTGCAGCGCTTTGTGCGGTGGACGACGGGAAGGGGCCGGGCAATGAGCGAATCGTTCTAGCGTTCTTGCCCCGTGAGGCCATCATGCTGATCGACAACTGGCATGTGTCAGGGATGAGAGGCACCGGAAGCTGGGACTTCGAAGCGGATGAGGCCTTCCTGCCAGCCGAATTCATTTGCGACTTTCAGCCAAATCCTACCCACGCCGGTGTCGTCTATCGCCTTCCGGGCATTTCCGCCTTTGTATGGACAGTGTCCACTGTGCCGCTTGGAATCGCTAAGGGCGCAATTGACACGCTCATCTCGTTAAACACCGGCCACCGTCGTCAGGGCATCACCGTCCCCATCGCAGAACGCGAACTGGCTCACGCAGAAATCGGGCGCTGCCTTGCGAAGTGCAGGGCGGCTGGCGCGTACATGCGGTCAGCCATGTCGGGCTTGTGCGCGTCTGTCGAAACCGAGGGTTCTGATCTGGTTGCGGCACGGATCAACTACCGGCTTGCCTGTTCTCACGCGGCTGAAGTCGCAGGGGGCGTCGTGCTGCGGATGAACGATCTGATCGGAGCGCGGGCCCTTGCCGAGTCCCAGCCCTTCGAAAGGCGCGAACGCGACGTTCGCGCAGCAGCCAAGCATATCGCTATGAGTGCCGAGCAGTTTGTGATCGGTGGCCGCTACGCTCTTGGCGGCGATATCAGCGACGCACGCTTCTAACGATCGGCGCGCTGGTCCCGATGTGATCCCGCCGCATCGGTCCGCTGTTGAGCTGCCGGGGCCGGCCGGTCTTCGGCGTTGGGTCCGCGGTCATCTATTTCCACTGGCTGATCCAGCCTACCGTCTGTCTGATCGCGAGGATCGCCGTGGGCAAGCCCATCGCCTCAGGCGGCCGCTTCGCCCGGAGCCTTGGCCCTCCCTTACCCGGAAGCGCCCAGCTGCCACCAGCGGCCAGTCCATGGGCGCTGCGGAGCTATCGGGGGTCAGAGCAGAAAGCGCAAAGAGGGCTCCAAGCTGCGAGTCGGCATGGCAGAACTTTATCGCGGGTCCAAGGCGTCACCTTGTCCTCGCCAACAAATTCCGGACATTGGACACCTGCCACTGCCCGCCGCGCCGCGTCAGAATGCCCCGCTCCGTCAGTGCGTCCGCCATCCCCCGCAGGCTCGTCGCACCCCCAATCCGGATGTCCGCCACCACTTGTGCAAGATCGCCCGCATAGGCTTCGGCATTGGCGGCGACCACTGCCCTGAGCGCCACACCGCCCTTCCCGGCCCGTCTGAGGCCTGCGGCCCCATTGGGGTTTCCCAACTTCACGCCACGCGCCTTTGCGACCGCCAGCGCCTCTTTCGTCCGCCGCGAGATCGCCTCGCGCTCAGCCTGCGCCACCAGCGCCTTGATGCCCACGGTCAGGTCATTCGCCTCTGGCATGTCCACCGCGACGAACCGTACGCCGCTGTCTCGAAGCGCCAACAGAAACGCCGCGTTCCGGCTGAGCCTGTCCAGCTTGGCAAAGACCAGCGTGGCACCCGTGACCTTGGCGAGGTGCAACGCCTTGGCCAGCTGGGGCCGGTCAGCCTTGCGTCCGCTCTCCACTTCTGTGAACCGCGCCAAGACCTCAGCACCCCTCGAGGCCGCAAAGTCATCGATGGTCTTGCGCTGCGCCTCCAGGCCGAGCCCGCTGGCCCCCTGCCGGGCTGTCGAGACCCTTTCGTAAGCCACCAGCCGCAATCCCGCCATTCCCGCCCCCGCTGTACACAACTGCCTAACGTTCGTTGCGCAGTTGTGTACGGGGATAACGACCCTAAGTGTAGTCTAACTATTGATCCGGAACGAGGTTTGTCAGAGGTCGCTGTCAGGTTCGGATGTGGCAAACGCAGTCTGATCGGGGTTGCGCAGCCTTACGGGACCACTCCCGTTCAGCGGCGTCTCGTAGATCAAGCCGTCTTCCCCTTTCGAGACGATGACAATATCGATCTTGGAAACCCGATCCGGTTCCTCCGCAGCCTCGGCATAGGCTACGACCCTCGTCCGGGCTGCAGGAGTAATACCGAGTTCCCCCATATACCGACCCATAAGCTCCAGCTGCTTGTTGGCAATCGAAAGCCAGGGTGACTGCTGCACATAACCGGTGGCGGTTTTTAGGAGCATGGGAGTGGTCTGCAGTTTCTCTTCTGCCTCGACCCAGCGGCCATAGCACAGGCAAAAGGCCGCGAGTGCCGCCCGATCGACCACGGTCACCACGCCCATCTCATGCAGCACGCCTGCCAAGCGGTCCCATTCCTTCCGAGCCGCTGAGTTCAGGTGCTCAGGGCACGTTGGCAGATCGTCGGGGGGCATTGGCTCGTAGTGATTGTACGCACGCTTCCCGGGGTTGCCACGCAGCCGCCGGAGCACGGTCGGAGCCGGTTTGGGTCCTCGCCTCATGCTGCGTCAGCCGCGTGGTAGCAAACCATCAAAACGCCAACCTCAAGCCGCGAGATCAATCCTGTCTGCTGCACGGCCCAACCTCCGCCTCCAAAAGAAGTGCGGACTGGCCTCCAACGTTTGCAGCGTCTCTAGCATCCGGCGACACCATGCACGCAGCGATCACCTGCAAACGGGCCCTGAGCTTCTCGAGCCCGGACTCCCCTGGTTCGTCGGCAGCTTCGGGTATCAGGTGTTCGATTTGGCTCGTCTCACGCCACCCGGCTTGGGTCTTCAGAAAGAAGATCATCGAAGTTGTGTCGCCTCCCCTCGCCTTGTTGATCAGACCCTGCGCAATCACCCCGATTGCCTTGGCCTTGCCCTTTTTATAGCGTGCAGCGATCTCATCGTCGCGTTTCATCATGTCATAAAACGTGCGCCGCGCGATGCCGAAGTAATCGGCCACCTGCTCGGCCGTCAGGACGGCGGCGAGTGTTTCGACCTCAGCCTTCTGCGCCTCAGTCAGGGTGAAGGATTGGCGAGACATCAGGCTGCGCCCTCCCGGCAGCGGGCAGACTGCAGGGTTGCGAGGGTCTCGCTAGTGCCCTCAAGCACAGCTTCCTTGCCGGTGAACGCTTCCCAGCGCTGCACGGCGACGTCCACGTAAGCCGGATCGAGTTCCACCGCCAGGCAATGCCGACCGCAGGTTTGCGCCGCGATGATTGAAGTTCCAGATCCCGAGAAGGGCTCGTACACAGCCTGGCCGGGGCTGGA
>JANMEX010000511.1:0-4703 GCA_031377485.1 Phyllobacteriaceae bacterium | reverse complement strand
GTTCCATGTGACCACCACGACAGGCGGTGCGCCGCGTGTGATGAGCCATATGGAACCGGTCTTCAGACATGCGCCCGACAACGCCATCATCATAGATGAACCCGTCCTCGCGCAGCATGATGCCATAGCGGCAACGCCCGACACCCAGCTTGTCCCAAGAGTTGGTGTAGAGAACGTTGAGGAACTTTGCCGCATCCGGCCCGACCACTTCGATCTTGCCCAAGGTGGACGCATCGAATATGCCCGCAGTCGTGCGCACAGTCTTGCATTCGCGGTCCACCGCCTGATGCATTGTCTCGCCGGCTTTCGGGAAATACCAGGCGCGCTTCCACTGGCCGACATCCTCAAACACCGCCCCCATCGCCGCCGAACTGTCGTGCAGCGGCGTACGGCGTGTCGGGTCAAACAGCGGACCCTTGGCGTGGTTGACGATGGTGCCGAATGTTACCGGCGTATAGGGCGAACGGAAGGTCGTCAGGCCAACCTGCGGAATGGGCTTGCCGAGCGCCTCGGCGGCAATCGCCAGCCCGTGCATGTTGGAGGTTTTGCCCTGATCGGAAGCCATGCCGTTTGTGGTAAAGCGCTTGACATGCTCGATCGAATGCATGCCCTCGCGCACCGCCATACGAATGTCCTTGGCTGTCACGTCATTCTGGAAATCCACGAATGCCTTGACCGTATCATCAGGTCCGGCGCCCGGCGCAGAACCCGACATGCCGCCAGCAACCGAACCGCCGGACACTTTGGGGGCCTTGGTTTTGCCCTTTCCGCCTGAAGCCGCGATGCCTGCCGCAACAGCTTCCGCTGCAACCGCACTCAAATCCTCGGTGCCATTGCACGCGCCGACAGACACAACAGCTTGCGCTGCCTCGCCGGGCACAAAAATGCCCCGCGCATCGTCAAAGACCAGCTTGCCGCGTGACTGCGACCACAGATGCACCGACGGAGTCCAGCCCGCACTGTTGAGCAAAGCGTCAACCGCGATCTGCCGCGTCGCGCCGCCATCAACCGGCTGCACATGCATCGAGTTCACCCGCAAGCGTCCGCCCGCCTTGATCACGGCGTGGCCGGTCAGAACTTCAATGCCAAGCGCCTTGGCTCTGAGGAGCAACGCCTCATCAACGTTCTTGCGCAAATCGACCAACGCCGGAACATCAACACCCGCCGCCTTCAATTCAAACGCCACAGCGTAAGCTGAATCATTGGCGGTGTAGATCCCGACGCGGCGGCCAACAGCGACACCATACTGATTGAGAAATGTGCGACCTGCCGAGGCCAACATTACGCCCGGGCGGTCATTTTCGGCAAACACCATATGCCGCTCAATGGTGCCGGTCGCCAGAATGACTTGGCCCGCCCGCACCTGCCAAAGCCGTTCGCGCGGCAGGCTCTGGTCGGGGCTTGCCATATGATCAGTTACCCGCTCGGCCAGCGCCACCATGTTCTGGGCGTAGTAGCCAAACGCGGTCGTGCGGGTCAGCACCCGCACATTCGACATCGCGCCAAGCGCGGCAATCGTTGTGGCAGCAAACTCAGCGCCAGACTTGCCGTCAACTTCAACATCCGCCTCATGCTTCAGCGCGCCGCCAAGTTCCGGCTGCTCGTCAACAAGGATCACATCCGCGCTCGCTTCCGCAGCAGCCTTGGCAGACAACAGCCCGGCAAGACCACCGCCCACCACCAGCACATCGCAATGGATAAAGCGGTTGGCATAATGGTCTGTGTCAGGTTCCGTCGGCGCAACGCCAAGACCTGCTGCCTTGCGGATGAATGGCTCATAAACTTTCTTCCACGCCGCCTTCGGCCACATGAATGTCTTGTAGTAAAAACCGGCGGCGAAGAATGGCGATCCGAGATTGTTCACCGCGCCAATGTCCATCTCCAAAGATGGCCAGCGGTTTTGCGATGTGGCTTTGAGCCCGTCATAGAGTTCCTGCACAGTCGCCCGCACATTCGGCTGGCGGCGGATGCCGTCACGCGCGATGTCCATCAGCGCATTCGGCTCTTCCGGCCCTGCGCCCAAAAACCCGCGCGGGCGGTGATATTTGAACGAACGCCCGACGAGGTGCACCCCGTTGGCCAAAAGCGCAGAGGCGAGCGTGTCGCCCTCCAGCCCGGTGTAGCTGCGTCCGTCAAACGTGAAGCGGATGGTCTTGGCAGGAGTGAGTTTTCCCTTGCCGGCGATGCGGTTGGCTCCGGCCATCATGCATCTCCCTTTTTGGTCTTGGTGGCTTTCGTCGGTTTTGCAGCAACAACGCCGTCAAGCGCCGGCTTCGGCTCGCCCGCCTTGTACGTTGCGATAAACTTGTCTGACACTGTGTGGCGTACAGCGTTGAAGAACCGCCCGCAGCCATGAATATGCCGCCAGCGTTCATAATTCACGCCCTTGGGGTTTTCGCGGATGTAGAGGAACTTTTCGAAGTCCTCATCCGTCTGGTTCGCAATGTCGGACGAGCGCACCACATGCGCCTGCCCCATGTTGCGGAACTCCAGTTCCGGCCGCTCTTCTTCGCAATAGGGACAATGGATCAAAAGCATGGCTGCTCTCTATTCTCTTTTCTAAAGTTCAGACGGACCAAGAACGGTCCCCTTGGGCTGGTCGCACAGTTTCTTGCCAAGGCTGACATAGGGCCCAAGGCGGCGAATTTTGTCTTCAATGCTCATGCCCGGCGCCAGATGCGCCTTGCCCTCAACATCGCTGAAAAGCTGGATCGGATCCGTCGTGACAATCACGCCGGTCGGCTCAACCAGTTCGTCCAAACCATCATTCATATCCGGGAAGAACAGCACGACCCGCATCCCGAACGACGGCACGCAGGCGAGGCGACCCCTGGTTTCAACAAACGGCCAATCGCGCTCGCCCGCCTGCTTCTCAATCGCCTGAAAGCGCACATCTTCGGCCTCGGGGAAAAACGAGGTCGGATGGACATGCGCCATCGATGGATCAAGTGTGGCAAGCATGGCGAGCGCCGCAATCATCAATGCGCGACGGCGGCAGCCGCCGCTTCGTCGATAAGTCGACCCGTGCGGAACCGCTCCAGCGTGTAGCCCGCATTGATCTTGTGCGGCTCGTCGCGGGCGATCGTGTGGGCGAACACATTGCCGGAGCCGGGCGTTGCCTTGAACCCGCCGGTGCCCCAGCCGCAGTTCACATAAAGGCCCTTGACCGGCGTCTTGGCCAGAATCGGCGAACGATCCGGCGTCACGTCAACAATGCCGCCCCATGAGCGCAGCATTTTCATGCGGCCGAACATCGGGAACATTTCGCAGATGGCATCGAGCGTGTGATTCAAAATATGCAGCCCGCCGGTTTGGCTATAGGACGTATACTGGTCCGTGCCCGCGCCGATCACCAACTCGCCCTTGTCGGACTGGGAGATATAGGCATGCACTGTATTTGACATCACCACGCACGGAAACGCCGGCTTCACCGGCTCCGACACCAGCGCCTGAAGCGGATAGCTTTCAAGCGGCATTCGCACACCGGCCATGTCCATCAGCACCGAGGTATGGCCAGCTGCCACGACACCAACTTTCTTGGCGCCGATAAAGCCCTTCGACGTTTCCACGCCGGAAACCGAACCATCGGGATTACGGCGGATGGCGGTAACTTCGCAATTCTGGATGATATCGACGCCGCGGTCAGATGCCGCGCGGGCATAGCCCCAGGCGACCGCATCATGCCGTGCCGTGCCGCCGCGCCGCTGCAACGTCGCGCCGACGACCGGATAGCGGGCAGACGACGCGATATTCAGCGGCGGACAAAATTCCTTCGCCTGCTCGGGTGTAAGCCATTCATTGTCAATGCCGTTCAGCCGATTGGCATGGACATGGCGTTTGAGCACCTGCACATCATGCACATTGTGCGCCAGCATCATGACGCCGCGTGCCGAATACATCACATTATAATTGAGGTCTTGGGAAAGCCCGTCCCACAGTTTTACCGCGTGGTCATAAATGCCCGCAGACTCGTCATAGAGATAATTGGAGCGGATAATCGTGGTGTTGCGCCCGGTATTGCCGCCACCAAGCCATCCCTTTTCCAAGACGGCCACATTGGTAATGCCGTGCTCCTTGGCCAGATAATAGGCAGTTGCCAATCCATGCCCGCCCGCACCGACGATGATCACATCATAGGACGCCTTCGGCTCTGGGAATGTCCATTGCTTGTCCCACCCCTTGTGGGCACGCATCGCCTCGCGGGCGAGAGCAAAGACGGAATATTTGCGCATGGACTTCAGCCTTCGGATAAGAGCCAGTTTTCACGCAACCATACTGCAGGCGCCGCGCGACTGCCTAGCATTAAACAAGATGCGCGGAGGAACTTGCACTATTTGCGACGAAGGGTGGCGATTTGGCGCAAAATCTGTTTGTGCTCATCACACAGTTGCATAAGTCCACAGGCTAGAGGTTCAGCATACGCATTGCGGGAACGGATAGAGTCAATTTGTGACTGCTTGGAGTGGACACGCCGATATGATTCTGCTAGTGAGCCGCCAGCTTGCGACGGGAGACCGCCGCGACGGGAAGGTTATTCCCGTAAACATAAGTAAACAATTCTATTTGAAAGGCTGTGTCGCTCGTGCAGGTACTCGTTCGTGACAACAATGTTGATCAGGCTCTCCGCGCTCTGAAAAAGAAACTGCAGCGTGAAGGCGTCTTCCGTGAAATGAAGATGCGCGGCCACTACGAGAAGCCGTCCG
>JANMEX010000495.1:0-2673 GCA_031377485.1 Phyllobacteriaceae bacterium | reverse complement strand
CGCGAGATTACGGGCAGGGGACGGTTCAGGGCTTGGGGGGTGGGTTAGTTGATTTTATTCAATCTTGTTGAGCCTGAAGAACCCTTGGAAGCGTGCAAACTACAGCCTCAGGCGATTAAACTTCGGTCCTAGAACAATTTGGCCCAAGTACTCCGAGCAATAGCGGAATTATGTCCGATCCTGGGCCAGCTTCAACAACTGCTGTCCGCATCGGGCCAAAGTGCCCAAGATCGCATTTTGGCCTGCGGGCAGTTTTTCGGACACCGAGCTAAGCTAAACCCACTTGACTTGGCAAGTTGGCAACAGTCTCATTATAAACACCGCGACTTGTTGTTCTCGAAACCGTCAGAAGCTCAATAATCTCGGGCGCTCTAGTCAAACTGGAAAGCCTCGCCCTGGCAGAATGAGAGCGGAACAAAGGTTCCAACCCCCGTGGTCTGTTGCCCGCGCTGCCGATTGGCCCGCAAAGCGAGCAAATGCAGCCACCCCTGCCATGGGAGTCAGTAAAGCTCAGCGCCACAAGATCGGCATGCAAATGCTTCAGGGTTCGCCGCTGCTCGGGTGAGTTGCCGGTCTCAGTCTTCAGCCCGCCGGTCAGCTTTTCGGCGAAAGTATCAAACTTGCTCGGACGCTCCGGCGTGGCGAATCTTGGCTCAACCGTGTCCGCTGCCAGATGCTTGGTCACGGCATTCCGCGATAGTCCCGTGCGCCGCGCGGTCCCGCGGATCGACAGCTTCTAACGCAAATGCTTTCGACGGATGATATTTAAATGTCCCATTTCGATCACTCCGTTGCTCCCGTCGCTTACCGGTTTGGGGAATGTTCACACGACTCAATTCCCATTGGAAATTATGTGCCTGCCCGGCTCGTCTGGTTGGAAATCAACACCATAGCGAAATACACCATTTTGATGCAGATATTTTTCCAAAAAACACCACGACTCATCACTGAATTCTTTGGAGAATTTATACAAACTGGCCATTTTTAAATTGCCACTAACTAAGTTTTTACTTTTTAGCAGTACTCGGAAAGGGACTGTAAGGGGATGTTACATGCTTCTTCGGACGATTGTTGTTTCATCAACGTGCGTCGCTGCATTATGGGCTAGCTTGTTTGTCGCACGGGCCGCCCCCCTCACTGAAACAGGCAACTTCCTACCGACCGTTTCAATTTCCAATAATTCCGGTGGCAATATTGCCGCCTTTGCCGTGGCCGTAGCGCGTTATCGCGGGGCGGGCACACTGGTTATGTTCAACGGCAGATGCGACTCAGCTTGCACTCTGTTCCTCGGACTGCCAGCGCGTCAGACCTGCATCAGCCGAGGCGCATTCTTCAGATTCCATTCACCGTCAGCAGGTTCCATGCGTTCGGAAAGACTTGCCCAAGCCTATTTGATGCGCAAGTATCCCAACTGGGTACGCGCCTGGATAGCCCGTAAAAATGGGTTGACGCACCAATTGATCACGATGAATTACGATTACGCCAGCCAGTTCATGCAAACCTGTAACTCCGTTGCCAGCCGCTAACCCTCATATTTTCATGATGATTGACAACAATTCCTAACGATCCCAATAGTCAAACATTCGAAAGTGGATGTTCATGGCTAGCGTTGCAAAAATTTTTCGGCCTGCATCTGCTGTAAACCATACAGCGGCATTAACTTCTTTGTGCGGGGCGCTTGCAGTTCTTGGAGCCTTAAAATGGTGGGGCATTCAAGACGCAGCTTTTTGTCTGGTAGCCGTGACTGTGAGTGTGGCACTGCCCCATGTGGGATTGTTTTTGCTAACTTGGAAATATTCACCGCCACAGCGTGACCTGCGGCAGGATCAATGGCAGCGGCTTGCCATCAAACTTTTAGGCCAACTTGGGCTTTTTGCCGCGTTATCCCTCGCATATTTTGTATTCCATGGATTTTACCAAAACTATTTGCTCCCCATTTCGGTCTTCGGTGGGGAACTTGTGCTGGTGGTGGCCATAGCCACCCCCCTGTATTTGTGGGTTACTGATCGCCGGATGGAACAGCCAGAGGACGGGCTTTACCAAATTGGGCAATTGCTGCTGGGCAAATTTCACCTCGTGAAAATGGGAACATGCCGACAATATTTGTTGGGATGGATTGTAAAAGGTTTCTTTGGACCTTTGATGGCGGGTTTTGCTCTCAATGACATGCATTGGTTCCTTAACTCGCCACTCTTCAGCTCATCGCACAGTCCCTCCGATATATATCAAGCTGCTTATCGGATGGTCTACTTTATCGATGTGATTTTTGCCCTCACTGGGTATCTGTGCACGTTTCGTCTGATGAATGCTCAGATTCGCTCAACAGAACCCACCATGTCTGGATGGGTGGTTTGTCTGTTGTGCTACCCACCATTCTGGGATGTGTTCTCCAAGAATTTTTTTGCCTTCGAAGAGGGTTATTATTGGTCAGACTGGTTGGCCAACTCGCCGCGCCTCTGGATAATCTGGGCGTCGCTGATAATCTTTTCGATTACTATTTATACTTGGGCGACTGTTAGCTTTGGAATCAGGTTTTCAAACCTGACCAATCGAGGCATTCTGACCAATGGCCCTTACCGTTGGATTAAACATCCGGCCTATGTGGCCAAGAACATTTCATGGTGGCTGATCGCTGTGCCGTTTTTGAGCAACAGTGACTATGGCACCATCGTA
>JANMEX010000486.1:0-2836 GCA_031377485.1 Phyllobacteriaceae bacterium | reverse complement strand
TTCGCAGGCCCGGGCCGATGCCGTCCGCGACATGCTGTTAATGGCGGGCGTCAACGGAATGAATATTTATGCGAAGGGCTATGGCGAAACCAGGCCACTAGTTCCCAATGACACAGACGAAAACAAGGCCAAAAACCGTCGTATCGAATTTCGGCTGGTTCCTTAAAGGATTGAAATCATGATGTATTTGGCTGGAAAAATCTGGATGCCCCTTTTGATCGCTTTGTTCGTTGGCATTTATCTCGGCTGGACAACCGCCGTCAAAAAAGGCTGAGGAAAAACGCTTATGCCGATGTTTCTTGTCCAGTCAGCCATCTTGTTGGCCATCGCATTTATCACCGGTTGCAGTCTTGGCTGCCTTTTGCGTCGATGGCTTGGTGCCGAAGGCGTCGTGCCTCCCGCAACTGTTTTGACCGCATCTATCGCCGCGCCGAGCGCCATCAAGCCGGCACCGGAACATCTTCCTGAAACTGAAACAAATCAGTTGCTACCAGTGGCTGCACCCGATCTAGCTGACGTTTCGCCAGCACTTGATCCAGTTTCTCAGCCGAAAATAGTCTCCAAACCAAAGACCAGATCAAAGCCCAAGGCTGCCGCCAAGGTAAAAACTGTTTCGGCCCAAAAAGTTGCTGGCCCTGTAGTGGCGGTCAAGGCGGCAATTCCAAATCGGTCAAAGTCTGAGAAGAAACAAATAGCGGCGAGGCTTTCCACCCCAATTGGCGGCAAACCGGACAACCTCACTTTGGTCAATGGCATCGGCAACGTCATTGAAAAACGACTTCACGACATCGGCGTATTTCATTTTGCGCAGATTGCCGTCTGGACAAAAGATCAGGCTCAGGAGTTTTCCGTTGCAGTTGGCTTCCCCGGTCGTGCGGCACGCGAAGGGTGGATGAAAGAGGCGGCGTTGTTTGCCAAGGGTGGCACGACAGATCATGCCCGCAAGGTTGAAGCCGGTACGGTCCCATCCAGCCGCAAGTCGTCAAACACGGAAAAAGCCACTGCAAATAGATCGAAGCTGAAGAAGTAATCTATTGAAATAAAAGCGCAATTGGCAGCCAACCCAAGTCGTATCGTATCAGTTTTGATTGGCTCTCTTCAAAAATGCAGCGATGCGTTCTGGCAAATCAGCCGTGTCCAAATGGGGTGCGTGGGCTTGATTTTTGACCGTCACCAACTCTGCGCCGGGATGTCTATCGCCCATTTCCTGGAAAACACGTTCAGACAACAGCCGGGAATTTTCGCCGCGAATGACCATCAGAGGCATGGAGGCAAACCCCCCATATTGCGGCCAAAGCGCAGGCATTGATGTTTCCGGGGTCAGCGCGTTCAGCGTTTCAGCAATGCGCGGATCAAAGTCCGCGACGATCCGGCCCTTGGCATCTTCGTGGTAAATTGCGCGTGCATGGCGGGCCCAGTCATCATCAGACAGCGCACTGAACAATTTGCCGTGCACACTCTTCTGGATTTCGACCGCTTCCGCCCAATTCTTTGGCTTCGGCGCGTTTTGCAAGTAACGCCGGATCAGCATCAATCCGTCCAACTCAAGTTCGGGCCCAATATCGTTGAGCACGACAGCCTTCAGCGCCGCAGGGCGCATGCCCGTAAGCAGGTGCAAGATCAATCCGCCGCGTGACGTCCCGATGAACGAAGCCCGCGCAACGCCAAGCGCTGCAAGGCCGGAGAGCACATCGTCAGCTTCGGTCACGACAGTGTATTCGGCAATATCCCGCGCATAGTCTGATTGCCCGCGACCGCGGGAATCGATGGTGATGACGCGAAAACCCTGGCCCGCAAGATGTGCGGCCAATCCGGCAAAATCGCGCGAATTGCGCGTCAATCCTGCAAGGCAAACGACCGCAGGCAGGGCGGGATCATTCGGCCCGTAAACCCGCGCATAGAGGCTCAATCCATCGCTTGTGGTAAAGCGGACCGGCGTGAAATCGTCGCTCAATTGATGCGCCCGTTTATCAGATCACTCTCGATGTTGACCTTGCCGCCGAGGCGGGCTTTGTAAACTTCATAGTTTTCCATAATTCGCTGAACATAGTTGCGCGTTTCCGTAAATGGAATGCGTTCGATCCAATCGACAGCAAAATCCACGCTTTTGCCGCGCGGATCGCCATACTTCGCTACCCATTCATCCGACCGTCGCGGCCCGGCATTATACCCGGCGAACGTCAAGATATACGAGCCGTTGAACCGGTCGATCTGCTCGCCAAGAAAATGCGCACCGAGCGTCGCGTTGTAGGCCGGATCAACCGTTAGCCGCGCGCGGTCATATTTCATCTTGTTGCGGCCCGCCACTTCCCTTGCCGTTGCAGGCATCAATTGCAGCAAACCCAGCGCCCCGACCTTTGAAACGGCACCATGGTTAAACTCGCTCTCCTGCCGGGCAATCGCGTAGGCCAATGCTTTGCCCGAGCCGGAAATATTTGCATCTGCCGGGATCGCGCCCAGCGGATGTGACAGCGCGCCAACATCAAGGCCCCGTGCGGCTGCGATCTTGCCGACTTTCAACGCCGTGAAATGGTCGCCATACTTGCTCGCCTGGTTGGCAAGCAAGGCCAGTTCCCCGACGCTGTCGAGTTCATCGGCCATGGCGTAGTAAAGCGAGCGCGCGCGCGTGCCATGCCCGACCTCTTCAAGACGTCGAATGGCTGCGACAGCTTCCCGCCCCTCAAAATTGGCGCGATCTTGCGGCGTTGGCTTGGGGTAGGGCACGTCGAGCGTGTTTGCACCCAACCGGGCGGCGGCGAGCTGGCCGTAAAAATTCGTGCCAAAATGCGCCGCACGGCGGTAAGCGTCGGTGCCGTCCAATCCCGCAGCCTCTTTG
>JANMEX010000455.1:0-2154 GCA_031377485.1 Phyllobacteriaceae bacterium | reverse complement strand
CGCCGAAACCTGGCCGCGATAAGTGTTGTTGGAGCGCCCGGCGGAAATGCCCTTGGAGATGATGCGGCTCGACGTGTTTTTGCCGAGATGGATCATCTTGGTGCCGGAAACGACCTGCTGGCGCCCGTTCGAGACGGCAATCGAATAGAACTCGCCGCGCGAATTGTCGCCGCGCAGGATGCAGCTTGGGTATTTCCAAGTAATAGCCGAGCCGGTCTCAACCTGCGTCCACGAAATTTTCGAATTCTTGCCACGGCAATCACCACGCTTGGTGACAAAATTATAGATGCCGCCCTTGCCGTCCTTGTCGCCGGGATACCAGTTCTGGACAGTGGAATATTTGATTTCCGCGTCATCCAGCGCGATCAACTCCACGACTGCGGCATGCAGCTGGTTTTCATCGCGCTGCGGCGCTGTGCAGCCTTCGAGATAGGAGACATAAGCTCCCTCCTCGGCGATTATCAGTGTGCGCTCGAATTGGCCGGTGTTCTTTTCGTTGATGCGGAAATAAGTCGACAATTCCATCGGGCATCGCACGCCCTTGGGAACGTAAACAAATGACCCGTCAGTGAAAACGGCCGAGTTCAGCGTTGCGTAGTAATTGTCAGTGGTCGGCACCACGGAAGCGAGATATTTTTTTACCAATTCTGGATGTTCGCGGATGGCTTCCGAAATCGAGCAGAAAATTACGCCTGCCTTCGACAGCTCTTCCTTGAACGTCGTGACGACTGAAACCGAGTCAAATACGGCATCGACGGCCACGCGACGATTTTCAACGCCGGCAAGGATTTCCTGTTCCTGAAGCGGAATGCCGAGTTTCGCGTAAACCTTCAACAGTTCCGGATCGACATCTTCAATCGAAGACGGGCCTTTGGTGCTCTTCGGCGCGGCATAGTAGTAGGCGTCCTGAAAATCAATTTTCGGATAATCAACCCGCGCCCACGTCGGCTCTTCCAAAGTCAACCAACGGGCAAAAGCCTCCAAACGCCACTCGAGCATCCACTCAGGTTCGTTCTTCTTGGCGGAAATGAACCGGACAATGTCCTCATTCAGACCCTTAGGGGCCTTGTCGGATTCGATTATTGTCTCGAAGCCGTACTTGTATTGATCAACGTCAATCAGTTTGACCTGATCAATGGTCTCCTGCACTGCAGGCATATCAATTCTCCTGGCTTTCCGGAATTCAAGGTTCCGACAGTCGATTGGGAGTCCGCTCATTTTCAGCGGATGTTTGAACTACATAGTCCACTCTTTGGAATAAATCCAATCTGGAAACGACAATTTCTGCAACTTGCGGCGAAAACGCGCAATTCAAATTGCCTTCAAGCAACCTTTGCGAAGCTTCGGCGGGAAATGACCGCCTTCAGAGCGGATTCAAACAGCGCAATGTCTTCATCACTGGTCTCGAGACAGACAGAAATACGCAACGCACCATAATCCGTTTCGATTCCCATTGCCTTCAACACATGGCTTGGCCCAACCTTGCCCGATGAACAGGCGGAACCTGCGCTAAGCGCAACCCCCGCCAAATCAAACGCGATTTGGGCAGTTTCGGCGCGCATTTTGGCAATGGTGCAAAACACCGTATTCGGCAGCCGGGAAGCAGCAGCAATGCCATGTATAATAGCGTCTGGCACGATTGTACGGATAATAAGTTCAATGGCGTCACGCTTCGCCAAAAGCTCATCAGCCCGGGCAACACGCCCGACCGCCGCCCTCGCGGCTGCACCAAACCCGGCAATGGCTGGAAGTGCCTCTGTTCCGGCCCGGTGGCCTTTTTCTTGCCCCCCGCCACGCAACAACGGCACTGGCATCATCAAGTTCGTCACCCCGACAATCGCTCCCGCTCCCTTCGGCCCACCGATCTTGTGGGAAGAAACAACGAAAAAATCACCGCAACCCGATGAAATATCGAGCGGAATGCGTCCATACGTCTGGACAGCATCGATGATCAAAACACCGCCATGCGCCCTGACAGTCGACGCAATCGCCGCAACTGGCTGAACAACGCCGGTCTCATTGTTGGCGTGATGAATGGCGACCAGTGGAAGGCCAAAAGCCCTGTCGTGCCCGGCCAAAGCCTTCTCCAGCGCGAGCAGATCAAGTTCCCCCGATTGCAACACAGGCAAAATCAGAAGATTTTCGGCAGTGAAC
>JANMEX010000334.1:0-11296 GCA_031377485.1 Phyllobacteriaceae bacterium | reverse complement strand
TCGCAAACATACCCAGCTCCACGGCGCGGCCAATTCAACATTGGTCTTTTGCATACGGCGGCAGGAGGTCGTGAGGGGCATGCTGATTATGCGCCATGCACGCCCGCGGCATTGGCGAACAAGGGGTACGACTACTGGGCGCTTGGTCACGTGCACAAGCTTGAAAGCATCAATGCTTTCATGGCCTGCGCCCACGAACACGGCGAGGGCCATCATCATGGCGTTGCCGGTTTTGCCATCTGCGACCAGTGCGGTCAGGTCAGCGAATTTGCTGACAGCACCATCGAGAATCGCTTGGAAGCTTGGGCCAAATCCAATGGTTTTCACGCCGAAAAGTCAGCGATAGAATTGCACGGCCAATGTGCCGCCTGTGCAAACGCGGATGTCAGTTAACTGATATCTCAGTTCGCCATCGTCGCCGCAACATGCGGTGCCACTTCCAGATAGCCGCGATAAATCATGTCTCCAGCCACATAGAGAATGATCGCAAGGCCGACATAAGCAATCCAGCGATGCTTGGACAAAAGCCGCGCAATAAACGAAGCAGCAAGTCCCATCAGCGCAATCGAAAGCACCAGCCCGATTACGAGCACTGTCGGGTGCTCGCGCGCAGCGCCTGCCACAGCCAGCACATTATCGAGCGACATTGAAACGTCTGCGACCACGATTTGCCACGCAGCTTGACCAAATGTCTTGCGCGGTTGGCCCGCAGCAATTGATCCGTCAGCATTGATATCGGCATCGGCAAGCGCTTCCTGCGCGGCGATTTCATCGGCATCATGCCCCTGCCGCAACTCGCGCCACATCTTCCAGCAAACCCACAAAAGCAGGATGCCGCCAGCAAGCAGCAGGCCGACGACAGCAAGCAACTGCGTCGTGATGGCTGCAAAAACTATGCGCAGCACGGTTGCAGCAATAATGCCGACCAGAATCGCCTTGTTGCGCATTTCCTTCGGCAAACCGGCGGCAGCAAGCCCGATCACCACCGCATTGTCGCCAGCCAGAACCAGATCAATTCCGATCACCTGCAGCAAGGCTGTAAAACCGGCGGGACTGAAAATTTCCATCAACATATGTCTGTGCCTTGTTAATCGGTCTTGGTATGTCGTTCACTGTCCGGGCAGGTACAGGCGGAGGCTGCATTGCAGACCTACCCGCATTTGGCCCATCAATTGCCAAAGAACAAGTCTCGACGCCGATAATACGGCAAAAATGCCGCCACCAGACATTTTGATCGCCGTCTCGATCCCTTTGCATGATGGCAGCGCCTTGACACCGCGCCTCACTGCTCCAAACTGAAACTGGTTGTGCGTCTTCGGCGGGGAGGCCGGATGCGTGCTTTTTCCAACAAACGCGGGAGGCGTTTATGCTTGGTCAAATGATGACAATGCCGCTGCTGATCAGTTCCCTGATCGATCATGCCGCAAAATACCATGGTGATACTGAAATTGTCTCCGTTGAAACCACCGGAGGAATAGCGCGAACAAACTGGCGAAATGTCGCCGCAGATTCGCGACGGCTGGCTTCGGCGCTGACCAAGTTCGGCGTCAGCAATGGCGGGCGCTGCGCAACAATTGCCTGGAACAACTATCGCCATCTGGAAATCTATTTTGGCGTTTCCGGCGGCGGCATGGTTTGCCACACGATCAACCCGCGTCTCTTCCCCGAGCAGATGGTGTACATCGTCAATCACGCCGAAGACGAAGTGCTGTTCTTCGACCGAACCTTTCTGCCACTGGTAGCCAAACTGAATGATCAGTTCACCCCGGTAAAAGCCTACATTCTGCTCGGCCCTCGCGATGAAGACGCTGCGGCCACCATTCCCGGCCTCTTGTTCTTTGATGAATTCGTCGCGACCGGCGATGCGCGCTATCAATGGCCGGAACTTGACGAGCAAGCCGCCTCCAGCCTTTGCTACACGTCCGGAACCACGGGCAACCCGAAAGGCGTGCTCTATTCGCACCGTTCGACGCTCCTGCACACGTTTGCGGTCTGCGTTCCCGATGCGCTCAATTTGTCCGCCCGCGATTGCGTCATGCCGGTTGTTCCCATGTTTCATGTCAATGCGTGGGGCGTACCGTATGCCACCGCAATGGTCGGCTCGAAGCTCGTTCTGCCCGGGCCGGGGCTTGATGGCGACAGCCTTGTAAACCTTATCGAAGCGGAAAAAGTCACGGTGGCAGCAGGCGTGCCGACCATCTGGCAAGGCTTGTTGAATTCCGCCCAAAAGAGCGGAGCAAAACTCGAAAGCTTGCAACGCACGGCAGTTGGCGGTTCCGCCTGTCCGCCATCCACCATCAAGGCGTTCCGCGAACGCCACGGCGTTGAAACCATACATGCCTGGGGCATGAGCGAAACGTCACCAATCGGCACCGCCAACGCACTTCTCAACAAGCACACCACCCTTCCGCAAGAGGAACAGAACGCCCTGCGCCACAGCCAGGGTCGCCCGCTTTTCGGCGTCGAATTGCGCATTTCAGGTGATGATGGCGGGGAATTGCCGGAAGACGGTACATCCCAAGGCGATCTCGCCATTCGCGGTCACTGGGTCGTCGACAGCTACTTCAAGCAAGACAAGGGAACGGCCAAGTCCGGAAAATGGTTCATGACCGGCGACGTTGCCACAATAAATCCTGACGGCTACATGACCATCAAGGACCGCTCGAAAGACATCATCAAGTCTGGCGGTGAATGGATTTCTTCAGTTGAGCTTGAAGGTATTGCGATCGGTCACCCCGACCTTGCCGACGCCGCAGTAATTGGCGCCAAGCACGAAAAGTGGGATGAGCGTCCGGTTTTGATTGCAGTCAAAGCCGCCGACAAAAACCCGGAGCCGACTGATTTGATTGCATTCTACGAGGGCAAGGTCGCCAAATGGCAAATACCGGACGCGGTGGTCTTCACCGATGCAATCCCGCGCAACGCCACCGGCAAAATCCTCAAGAACCGTTTGCGCGAATTGTTTGGCAATGTTCTGATCGACAAGAGCTGAAATAGGTCCTGACGCCAAACGAACCGCTTGACATCGTCGCGTCAGCAATCACCTATCCGAACCCAGAACAACCACGGACGGGAGGCCGCGGCTTGGACCTGAATTGGACCCATTACGCATCCGGAATCCGGGCGCTGCATATGCGCGGCGGGTCGGTGATTGCGCTGTGCGACGAGGTCCGCAAACTTGGCGATCTGGCGGGTTGGTTTGGCTGTGTGTTCTTCTCCGACGTAGCGATTGATCCTGTTGATCTGGCAGAGCATTTGCGCATCCATTTGCCGGAACTCGAATGCACAGGCTGCACCACCGCAGGTGAGTTAACCCCCGAAGGCATCCTTGATGGCGATGTCTTATTCGTCCTTTTCCCGCGGTCCGCCTTCACCATTTCGCCTTTGGTTATCGACGATTTGGCCACCGGCGGCATGGGCGATATCGCGGCCTCTGTCGCAGCAATGCGCGAACAGCATGCGTTAAAAACCGCTGCGACCGCCCATGACAAACCCTTTGCGCTTTGCTTGATTGACGGCATGTCCTATGCGGAAGAGGCCGTCACTGCTGCTATTTTCTGGGGGCTGGATGACATCCCGTTGATTGGCGGCTCTGCCGGCGATCACATGGAATTCCGCAAGACATTCATTCTTGCCAACGGCACCGCCTGGTCGGGCCGCGCCGTGATCCTGATCATCTCCACAGCCATTCCCTTCCAGATTTTCAAGTCAGACAATTTTGTGCCCTCTGGCCAAAAGCTGGTCGTTACCGCCTCCGACCCCGACAAGCGCATCGTCTATGAGTTCAACGCCGCACCCGCCGCTGAAGAATACGCTGCGGCAATCGGCATCGCGCCGGAATCCCTCACCGCCATGTCCTTCGCCTCCCATCCCGTCGTGGTGCGTGTCGGCGGCGAATATTTTTGCCGGTCGATCCAGAAGGTCAACCCCGATGGCTCGCTGTCCTTCTTCTGCGCCATTGATGATGGCGTGGTGCTGACAGTCGCCCGCGCTCAAGGCATGGTCGAATCCACCCGCGCAACCCTCACTGAAGTCGACAGCAACCTCGGCGGAATTGACATGATCCTTGGCTTCGATTGCATCCTGCGGCGATTGGATGCACAAAACCGCCAGGTGTTCCGCGGCATGTCTGAATTGTACAAACAACACCGCGTCATCGGCTTCGGCACATACGGCGAGCAATACCAATCGCTGCACCTCAACCAGACGCTGACCGGCATCGCGTTCGGCCTGCCAAAGGCTGCAGAGTGACGCCATGACTGTCGATCAAGTCACAGACCTTGCCCGCCTGAAACGCATCAACGAAGCGCTCATCGCCCGCGTCGAGCGCTCCATGGACCAGCAAGGCAATGCCTTCACCCTGTTCCAGACAGCCATCAATCTGGAAGGCCGCGTCCGTGCAAAAACGGACGAATTGAAACAGACGCTCCGCCGCCTCGAACAATCCAACCGTGATCTGTCCGTCGCCAAGGAAGCAGCCGAAACCGCCAACGCCTCCAAGACCCGCTTTATCGCCGCCGCCAGCCACGATGTCCTGCAACCGCTCAACGCTGCGCGGCTGTCAGTTTCCGGCCTGTCGGAAATCCTGATGGACAGCGAAGGCGCCTCTCTGGTCCGCCAGGTCGAGCGTTCGCTCGATACGATGGAAGAACTTCTGCGCACGCTGATCGACATTTCGCGCCTGGACTCAGGCGTCATGAAGCCCGAACTGTCCAACTTTGCGCTACAGGACATATTCGAAGCATTGGAATCTGACTTTGCACCGCTTGCCCAACTTGCCGGCCTGAAACTGCGCATCCGTCCAACCAGTCTTTGTGTCACGTCAGACCGGATCATGCTGCGCCGCGTCTTGCAGAACATCCTTTCGAACGCCCTTCGCTATACCGGTGAGGGCGGTGTGCTGATTGGTGCCCGAAAGCGGGACGGCGAGGTGCGTATTGATGTGATTGATACCGGCATTGGCATCGCCGAGGACCAAAAGTCATTGGTGTTCGAGGAATTCCATCGCGGTCCGCAAGCCGCCACCGCCCATTCCGGCGGTTTGGGTTTGGGCCTTTCCATCGTCCGGCGCATGACCCAAGCCCTTGGTCATGCCTTGGAGTTTCGCTCAAAAATCGGCACCGGCACAGAGTTTCGCATTACGCTTCCGCTTGCTGACAACCAAAGCGGTGCAGCCAAACCGGCCGGAATTGCTGCCATGCCGGATAATCCCGTCTATGGCCTGTTCAGCGCCAAGGTCTTGCTGGTCGAAAACGACCGCCGGGTGCAAGAGGCAATGGCCGGACTTTTAGGGAGGTGGAATTGCAATATCCGCCTCGCTGCCAGCCTTGGCGAAGCCATGACTGCCCTTTCCACCGGCGGTTGGTCTCCCGATATCATCATCGCCGACCAGCATCTTGATCGCGGGACACTGGGCTCGGAAACGATCACCGATGCCCGAAAATTGTTGAAGCGCCATGTGCCGGCAATCATCATCACAGCGGACCCGGACAAATTGCTTGCAGGATTTGCCAAAGAACAGCGCATAGAGGTGATGCTCAAGCCAGTACGCCCGGCCGAGTTACGCGCGCTTATGGCGCACTTGTTGGCCTGATCAAGCGGCAGTTTTTGCCGTTGCAGCCACAGTTTTCAACGTCCCGCTCAATTTGAAGATCACGCCTTCAGGTTCGTACTCGAGCTTGGCAGTGCCTTGAAAATAGGGCGCGACAATCCGCTCCACAAGCTTGCTGCCAAAGCCGGACTGGGTAGGCGCCACAACCAAAGGACCACCTTCTTCTCGCCATTGAAATTCAAACAAATGTCCATCCGGGCTGGACCATTCGATCAGGACTCGTCCGCCATCATTGGAAAGTGAACCATATTTGATTGCATTGGTGCTCAATTCATAGATCGCAAGCGACAAGCCAAGCCCTTGCTCCCCGGTTAGTTCCAAGTCAGGTCCATTCAGATTAAATCTGCCTGCACCCGTCCGATGGGCAGCAAGCGCTTCCTGGACCACCCAGCGAATCGAGTTGTTTCCACCCAGCGACTGCGTCAACAAATCCTGCGCTCTCGCCAAAGCAGCAATTCGTCCCGCAACAGCCTCTCTGCCAGCTTCAATTGATGTTGAGTGCCGCAAGGTTTGCGTCACTATGGCCTGAACAACAGTGAACGCGTTCTTGATCCGGTGCGCCATTTCATTGGTCAATTCCGCCCGCTGCAATTCTGCTTGTTTCATGAGAGTGACGTCACGCGACACCGACAAGATGCTATTCGGTTTGCCATCCTCACCAAGAATGGGTGTTACCTGCACATCCCAGTATCGACGATTTCCTTTGAACGTGTTGGCATAGCCTTGGAAACTTGAACGAATGCCTTCATTTGCCTTTTCAACGGCATTCTCGGCAAGCAAAAGTTCCTCGCCTTCCCAAAATGCTGGCCAGGGGCAGTCTTTAATTTGCGAAAAGTCAGCCACCTCCATCACTTCCTGTCCGCCTTCGGTCATCATCAAAAGCCTTCCCTCCAAATCGAGAATTTTGATGCAGTCGGACGATGAAGCCAAAACGCTTTGCAAAAAACGCTCCCTCTGATTGACCTCTTTCAAAAGCGCTTCGGCGCTTTGCTTTTCCGCTTCCATCTCTTTGGTTCGTTGGAAAACCCGACTTTCAAGTTCTGCGTTTGCAGCGTCCAGTTCCAAAGACCGCGCTTGAAGAACACGAAGGTTCAGCCACCCGATAAGAAGCAAAATCGCTATCGCAAGAACAAGGGCAGATTCGTTGAAAAACCGGTACCGGCCTTCGTTTTTCAGACGCTCGGCAAGCGCCGCCGCTTCAGTTCCTTCAATCTCTTTGAATTGAAGGCGAATGCTGTCCATAAGCGCTTTGCCTGATCCGGCGGAAATATCCGCCACGGCCTCGGCTTTTCGTCCATTGCGTACCCGGGCAATATTATCTGCCAATTTCGCCATTCGCAGCTCAATGGTCTTGCTAATTGCCAACACGCGTTTGGCCTGGTCCGGATTATCTTTCACGATTTCTGCAAGCTTTGAGACCATCTGCGCCAAAGCTTTGCTTGCCAGATTGTAAGGTTCGAGAAAGCTTTCGTCTTCAGTCAGTATAAAGCCACGCTGTCCGGTCTCAGCATCTCGAATCAGCCCCAAAAGTCGTTCCGAGGAGCCAAGAGTCGTCAAGGACCTGATCGTTTTCGCCCTGGAATCCTGAACTGCCCAATTTGAAAATGAAATTGCAGCAATCAGAAAAATCATCATTGCGATGGCTGAAAGACCAAACATGGTTATTTTCGATAACCGCCGGGATTCGTCGACTATAATCATGGATATCCACTATACCAAGGCGTCCGTGGGACGCTGCCTGACAAAACCAGTTCTTCAGCCTTAGTAACGTAAAAAGTCATGCATTATAGTTTTATTTTTTGACCAAACGTAAGGTGAGATTGCCAATTTGGCATAGGGCAAACGGTTCTTGCCTTATCAGTCGTGAAACAAGTCTGCAGCGTCCAATTTTGACACCTGAATGACCGCTTGCGTGCGCGAAAACACGTTCAGTTTGCGCAATATCTCTGAAACATGCGCTTTAATGGTCGTCTCCCCAACCTTCAATTCAAACGCAATCTGCTTGTTGAGGAGGCCCTGCTTGAGCATTTGCAGAACGCGTAATTGCTGTGGTGTCAGCGACGTCAGCTTGGATAAAAGCTCCGCCTTTGAATTGTCCTGCCCGCCTTGTGGCCCGTCATACCCTGCAGGAACATGGATTGAGCCGTTCATCACTTCGCTGATTGCTGCGGCAAGATCCGCCTTCTTGGCTGATTTCGGAATAAAGCCTGCGACACCGTAGGACAATGCTTCCGTAATGATCCGCGCTTCTTCATGGCCTGAAACCACAACAACCGGCAGTCGCGGATATTGTGTTCTTAATTCCAATAATCCCTCAAAGCCTCTTGTGCCGGGCATATTCAAATCAAGGAGGGCCAGATCAAACACTGGATTGTTTGCCAGCGCCTTCAATGCTTCGTCCATTGATCGCGCTTCAACAGCTTCGGCGTCAGCAAATGCCAGCGTGATGGCGCTTTGCAGCGCTTCGCGGAAAAGCGGATGGTCGTCGATGATCAAAAACCGTGCCATGCCACTTTATGCGCGTAAAATGGGGGGAATGTCATCCGCAATTGCGTAAGGGGCGCCTTGTGCTTTGGTGCTGCTTACTTGCCGCTGATCCAGTGAGCCGCTCGCTCGGCAATCATGATTGTCGGTGCGTTGGTGTTGCCGCCAGTCAGTGTTGGCATCACTGACGCATCAACAACCCGCAAGCCTTCAAATCCATGAACCTTCAAATGCGGGTCTACGACTGAATTCACGTCTTTTCCCATTTTGCATGTTCCGACAGGGTGATAAATCGTGTCTGCTCGCGCCCGAATGTGGCGCTCCCAGTCCGCGTCACTCTTCACATCCGCGGTGTAAAGTTCCTTCTTACGGTAGGGCTCAAGGGCAGGAGCCTTCAAAATCCGGTCAACAATTTTTGCGCCTTTGACCGTCCGCGCCAGATCATCCGGATCGCTCAGATAATTCGGATCAATCAACGGGGCGTCAAAAACATCGGCACTCGCAAGTTTTACGGTACCGCGGGATTTTGGGCGCAGCACGCACACATGGCAGGAAAAGCCATAGCCGTAATGAATCTTGCGTAAGTGATCATCCACCATTCCGGCAACAAAATGCAGTTGAATGTCCGGCCGGTCCAACGCAGGATCAGTTTTCAAAAATCCTGCACCTTCCGCGCCCGGAGAGGCGATCAGCCCTGTCCCGTTCCTTTTCCAGCGAAACATTTCGCGTACCAACTGCATGGCTCCAGAAGGGCTCAGGCCGAGGCCTTCTGCAAGTTTTGACTTCCACACCAATATGAAATCCAGATGGTCCTGCAAATTTGCGCCGACCCCCGGCAGATCTTCCCGCACCGCGATCCCATGCTTGGCCAGTTCTGCAGCAGGGCCAATCCCGGAAAGCATCAAAAGCTGCGGCGAATTGAATGCGCCACCGGAGAGGATCACCTCCCGCTTGGCCCCGGCAATCTTTTCCACGCCGCCTTCAACATATGCCACGCCAATAGCCTTGCGACCCGAAAACAGCACTTCGCGCGTCCGCGCCTTGGTCACAACGGTCAAGTTGGGTCTATTCATCACCGGATGCAGGTAAGCAGCCGCTGCCGAACAGCGTTCGCCATTCTTCCCTTCACCGAAAAACTGCGTCACTTGATAAAGCCCGACGCCTTCTTGTGAAGGCCCGTTGAAATCTGCGTTGACAGGAAACTGGCATTCCGCACCTGCCTCGACGAAAGCCTTGGTCACGCCGGCTGGTGTCCTTTGGTTCGCCACGCGCAGCGGCCCGTCCGCACCATGCAATCCATCAGCGCCATTCTCATTGCGCTCGGCCTTCTTGAACCAGGGCAAAACCTCATCCCAGCCCCAGCCATCTGCACCGCTTGCCACCCAGTCTTCATAATCTGATGGCACGCCGCGCACATACAGCATCGCATTGATCGCGCTGGAGCCGCCAAGGGCTCGCCCGCGCGGTTGATAGCCACGCCTCCCGCCAAGCCCGGCTTGCGGTACGGTTTTGTAAGCCCAATTGTTGATTTTGCCGTAACCCGGCAAGATCGCCGCCACGCCAAGTGGTGCACGGATGAATATGTCCTTGCCTGCGCCACCAGCTTCAAGAAGGCACACATTAACATTCTCGTCTTCCGAAAGTCTGGAGGCCAAGACGCAACCTGCCGACCCGCCGCCGACAATCACATAATCAAACATAAAGTCATCCTCCCGAACTTGGCCGGGAGTAAACGGCAGATTTTGCCCACTGTCCAGATTTACATCAAGTGACTGAAAGCCATCTTCACATCACAGAAAGCCCAATGAAGACTGCTCCGCCGAGCACAACAAATTTGGCATTCAACGGTGTGGATTAGCTGCAGGCTAAGTCAGTGAAGACCGCCGCTGATGACCGTGCTGTTGTTCGTCCACATCGCGCTTATCTGTGTGGCCAGCAGGCCAACTCCAGTGATGATTGCCAGAGAAAGAACCGTTGCAATGATGCCGTACTCAACAGAAGTTGCACCAGTCTCGTCATTCAAAAAACTTATGATCATTAGAACCCCCAGGAACTTCCCGCCCCGGGATAAGGGATACTCCAAATATTTGAAGCTTGTCTTAGCAACTAAAGTAAACGTCAGGTAACCATCTCTGCTCCCGGAACAGCAGGTATTGGCGCCAATTCGGCGCATGTTTATGGACAATTGGCGCCTATTTTGGCAGCGGTAAATCGGCTTGCATACGTCATTCAGGCATGGTTTGACGCCATCCACAATGCAGTGTTCCAAAAGAATCGGCGTGAGCAAATGTCTCCGTCTTGAACAATTGCTTGACAGTTTGACGTGCATTGAGGCTCAATGCCCGGACGGAGTTTTGGGATGAGCAGGAACGATATCGGCGCGAACAGGTTGGACGACGCGGCACGCGCCGGATGGCTCTATTATATCGCGGGAAATACCCAGGAAGAGATTGCCGCCAAGCTTGGCGTCTCGCGACAGTCGGCGCAGCGTCTGGTCTCGCTTGCCATGTCCGAAGGCCTCGTGAAGGTTCGGCTGGATCACCCGATCGCCAATTGCCTGTCCTTGGCCGAAGAGCTTCGCAAGAAGTTTGCATTGGATCTGGTCGAAGTCGTGCCTTCCGACCCGGGATCAAATTCGACCACCATCGGCGTTTCTCAGGCAGCGTCTGCAGAGATTGAAAAATGGCTTCGTTCGGTCGAGCCAATTACCATGGCCATCGGTACTGGACGCACTCTGAAGGCTGCCATCGAGCAGTTGCCCCGCATGGATTGCAGCCATCACCGTGTTGTGTCGCTGACCGGTAACGTGGCGCCAGATGGCTCTGCTGCCTATTATAACGTCATTTTCAACATCGCTGACGCTATCAAAGCACGCAGTTTCCCCATGCCATTGCCAGTTTTCGCCTCATCGCGCGAACAACGCGACCTCTTGCATGAACAGCCGATGATCCGCTCAACACTGGATCTGGCAGCAAAAGCCGACGTTACTTTCATCGGTCTCGGCGATCTTGGTCCTGAAGCGCCTTTGTATGTTGACGGATTTATTACCGAGAGTGAGCTGAAGTCACTGCAAAAGGCAGGTGGTGTCGCCGAGATCGTCGGCTGGACATTCGACGAATCGGGAAAATTCATTGAAGGCCTGACCAACGATCGCGTTGCATCAGCGCCCATTCCATCTCGCGAAAAGTCGCTCGTCGTCCT
>JANMEX010000259.1:0-3614 GCA_031377485.1 Phyllobacteriaceae bacterium | reverse complement strand
TGATAATTTCTACAACCGCTCTTGACAACCATGCCGCGAGTGGTATTTCTGTTCCTGTTTTGTTCGAATGCAGGAAACCACTCTCCATGAACTGGCAAATGGTCATCACCCGCAACCGCGATGCGCTCCAGCGCATTGTCGCGCTGCTGTTTGCCATGGCCCGGATTGTGGAAAGTGGCACCGCAGCTTTAACCTCGCCCGCGAGCGGGAGAGGCGGTCCGCAGGACCGGAGAGGGGCAGTCACACTGCCCCGCCACCTCTACACCGCAATCATGCTCATCCTGCGCCCGGCAGAATCCGCCATCCGCCGCCTTATCCTCATCGCCGCGCAAGGCTTGGCGCTCAAGCCACGCGCTTCCCGTCCAATGCCAACA
Organism: Phyllobacteriaceae bacterium; assembly: GCA_031377485.1. GTDB lineage: Bacteria > Pseudomonadota > Alphaproteobacteria > Rhizobiales > Rhizobiaceae > JANMEX01. Next base: position 3,240 of record JANMEX010000259.1, on the reverse strand, counting down.
GATTTGCCCGCCTTCTCAGCCGCTGGCGCTCAGAAAACCCCGGCTTTCTGCCTGTTTGATCCGCTCAAGCATTTTGATCATGAAGACTTCGATCACAGCATCGACGCCATCCCAACCAACAGCTTTTCAAGCTCTTACGACGAAGACTCCACCGCAGCGCCGCAACGCGTTCCATCACAAGACGAGCCAATCGATGCGGCCTCTCTCTTCTTGCGTCTTCGCGCACTGCGCCACGCGCTCAGCGATCTTCCCCGCCAGGCTCGCCGTCTCGCCCGCTGGCAACAGCGGCGCGATGTCCTTCTTCAGCGCAAGGATCAATTCCGCCCGATCCGCATCTCGCCCTTCCGCCCCGGCCCGCCACCGGGCTACCGCAAGCGGACGCTTCACGCCGTCGATGACATCCTGCGGGACTGCCATTATTTCGCCCGCGAGGCGATGAACGCGCCGAATTCGTCCTGATGATTACGGCCCATGTGGGCGCGGAACCGGAGGGTTCGTCATCCTCGGCCACCGGGCCGAGGATCCAGACTGCGCCGAAATTGCCAAGTATGGCTGTGCCCGTCACTAAACCGACGCCCCAAACGCCACTGTCAAATCCAGAATTTTGAGAAAGTCCAATCCTCGGCCCGATGGCCGCGGATAACGCAGTCCTTGGCGAAAGTCCCAGAACCTATTGCCCAACACCGGTATAAATACGAACCCGGAAATCGCTTATTCTCGAAGCTCGCAGCAGTGATGTGACACCAACGTGACTTGCATTTGCCAAATGCGCCGCTATTCCCGTTTTGTGGAATTATGGAGCCAAGATGGCAATTGATGTTTCCTACGTGAGCGCGTTCGGGGCAGGGGCGCTCTCGTTTCTTTCACCCTGTGTTTTGCCGCTTGTCCCGCCATATCTTTGCTACATGGCGGGTGTGAGCATGGAGCAATTCACTGATGAACAGCGAAATGTGACCGGTGAACGGCGGGCACTGATTATTGCAGCTGTTTCATTTGTGCTCGGGTTCTCAACCGTCTTCATTCTTCTTGGCGCTGGCGCGACAGGCGTCGGACAATTTTTGCGCACATGGCAAGATGTGATCGGCAAGATAGCCGGGCTGGTTATTATTGCCATGGGTTTGAATTTTCTGGGAGTCTTCAAACTGTCGTTCCTCAGCATGGAAGCGCGGTTTTCTCCGGAAAACACAGCCAAAAATCCGTTTTCAGCCTATATTATGGGGCTCGCTTTTGCCTTTGGCTGGACACCGTGCATCGGCCCGGTGCTTGGCCCGATCCTCACTTTGGCCGGCGGACAAGACACGGTTGCCCAAGGGGCCGGACTTCTCGCAGTCTATTCTGCCGGACTTGGCATTCCGTTTTTGGTCGCCGCGATGTTCTCACAGCGCTTCATGGCCTTTGCCCGCAAGTTCAGGACCAAACTCGGCACAGTGGAAAAAGTAATCGGAGTTCTGCTCGTGTTGTCCGGCCTCTTGTTTCTAACTGGTGGAATGCAAATATTTGCTTTTTGGCTGCTGGAGACTTTTCCGTTCCTGCAGAGCATTGGTTGACCAAAACGAAGCAATTTCAGGCTAGATTAGTTGCCAAGCAGATTCGCGGCGCCGTGCGCCTAGTCGGGATTTTATCATGATCGAACGCAGTTGCCTCGCCATTATCCTTGCGGCCGGTGAAGGCACGAGGATGAAGTCCTCCATTTCAAAGGTTTTGCACCCGGTCGGCGGCCTGCCTATGGTTGCCCATGCGGTTCGCGCCGCGACGGCCGCTGGTGTTGGTTCCGTCGCCCTGGTGGTCGGGCGCGGTGCTGAAGAGGTTGAAGCTGCCGTACGGCCTTTTGCCAGCCACGTTTCATTGCATTTGCAGGCGGACCGGCTCGGAACCGCGCACGCCGTTTTGGCCGCGCGCGAGGAAATCGCCAAAGGATATGATGATCTAATCGTGATGTTCGGAGACACACCGCTTATCGATGCCGGTGCTCTTGCGAAAGCCCGGGCAAAGCTTGCCGGCGGCGCAGACATTGTTGTCATGGGTTTTCGCCCCGCCGATCCAGCCGGTTATGGCCGTCTGGTTGAGCATGACAACAAACTGTTTGCGATTATTGAGGACAAGGAAGCCGATGCGGATCAAAAGAAGATCGGCTATTGCAACGGCGGGCTGATGGCGATCTCCGGCAAGCACGCGCTTTCGCTGCTGGAATCTGTCGGCAACAAGAATTCAAAGGGTGAATATTACCTCACCGATATCGTTGCGATCGGCCATCACCGCGGCCTGCATGTTGTCAGTCTGGAGGTTGATGCGGCCAGTGTTCTTGGCGTGAACACACGGGTGGAGTTGGCCGAGGCAGAATTGCTGTTTCAAAACCGCATCCGCAAGGAGATGATGCTGGCGGGTGTAACGATGACCGCGCCCGATACGGTATTCTTTTCGTGGGATACGAGCATCGGCGCGGAAACGCGTATCGAACCGAATGTATTCTTTGGTCCCGGCGTGACTATCGAGGGCGGCGTCGCCATTCATCCGTTTTGCCATATCGAAGGCGCAAGGGTTGCTTCCGGTTCGGAAATCGGGCCGTTTGCACGCCTTCGCCCGGGTGCTGACATGCGGGCAAATTCCAAAGCTGGAAACTTTGTCGAAATCAAAAATGCCGTGATCGGCGAAGGCGCGAAGGTCAATCACCTGACGTACATCGGCGATGCGGACGTTGGCGCCAAGGCCAACATCGGGGCAGGGACGATCACCTGCAATTATGACGGCTTCAACAAGCATCTGACGCAAATTGGTGCCGGCGCTTTCATCGGCTCCAACACTGCGTTGGTCGCTCCGGTCTCCGTTGGTGCGAACGCCATCATTGCGGCCGGCAGCGTGATCACAAAGAATGTACCGGATAATGCCGTTGCGTTCGGGCGGGCGCGGCAAGAAATCCACGAAGGTCGAGCGATTGTTTTGCACGCGCAAAACAAAGCGATCAAGGAAGCCAAGAAGGCGAAGTAATCATAAATGCATCGCAGTCACTCAACTGTTGTTTTCAATGGTAACAGAGTGCAACGCAATTTGACTTTTTGAATTGATAGCGGGCACTTAAACGGTGCCCCAAGGGCTTGCAGGGGAATTTACATCCATGTGCGGAATTGTCGGCATCGTCGGGCGCGAACCAGTTGCGCCGTTGCTTGTGGAAGCGTTGAAACGGCTCGAGTATCGCGGCTATGATTCTGCAGGTGTTGCAACGCTTGAAGAGGGCAAACTTGA
>JANMEX010000337.1:0-1662 GCA_031377485.1 Phyllobacteriaceae bacterium | reverse complement strand
CAAGCAATTGGCTTTTCGTTTGACTGCGTCAAACCGCTCCTCACCTATACGCTCCGTCCGGCGCGCAAGGACCGTAGTGTCCAAGGGGGAACCCTTGGGTAGAGCCTCCCCGGCCAGCCTGTCTCGTCAACATGCTGGCGGAAGCGCCGGTCTTCTCCCACTTCAAAACGACTCCGGAAGCGTTCCCATAGAAGAAGACGGGGTAATTATGCGGGAGGGTGCGGGTGTGTGGATAGAATTCCTTGCTATCGTTGCGAGAGATCAAGGTGGCTTCCGATAAAATTCATATCATTCAGCATGATAATTGAGGAAGAAGTACAATGCTGACATATGATGTTTCGGCAAAACGTGTGGATAATCACGGCAGTCTGGCGCAGACCAAAGAGGCGGAGATCATGCTTGATACGGACATGGCGGGGCGTCTGGATGCGTTCAATCCGGCGGAGTTGTTTCTCGCTTCCATTGCAGCCTGCATGATCAAGGGCATTGAGCGGGTGATACCGATGCTGAATTTTGACCTGCGCGGCGTCACGGTCAGCCTGCATGGCGAGCGGCAGGATAGCCCGCCGAAAATGACATCGGTTACTTATGTATTGAGCGTGGACACGGATGAAAGCGACCAGCGGCTGGATTTGCTGCACAAGAATGTCCGTAAATACGGCACGATTTCGAACACGGTTGCCGAGGTGGTGAATTTGACCGGTGAGATCAGACGGGGATAGTTTTTTACCCTCGCCGCCCCTTGCGCTCCCTGCGCACTTCGCTGCCTTGAACTGCGGCAACTGTGTTGCGCATTGGGCCGATCTTTTCAACAACTTCCGCGACTGTAGGGCGGGTCCGCTTGGTGTGGCCGTCGATGGCGTGGCGCATGGCGGCGAGGTGATTGTATGAGGTGCCGCAGCAGCCGCCGATGATGCGCGCGCCGCCGTCGATGGCGAGGCGGGCATATTCGCTCATCAATTCAGGGGTGCCGGAATAATAGATTTCCGCGCCGCGAAATTCAGGGATGCCGCAGTTGCCTTTAACGATAACGTTGGCTTCCGGGGCGGCGTCAGTCATGTCGAGGAGGCTGGCCAGAATGTCAGATGCGCCGACGCCGCAGTTTGCGCCGACAGCGAAGGGTTTTTCCGAGAGCGGCGCGGCGACCTTGTGGATGTCGCGCGGGTGCATGCCCATCATGGTCTTGCCAGCGGTATCGAACGAGGCGGTGAAGACGAACGGCATGTTTTCGGCAATTGCTGCCTCGGATGCGGTCTGCATTTCTTCCGGCGCGGACATGGTTTCAATCCAGACGACATCAATGCCGCCCGCCTTCAGGCCGCGGATCTGCTCGCGGAACGCATCGACCGCATCGGCATGGGTGAGCGCGCCGAGTGGCTCGAACAATTCGCCGGTCGGGCCGACGGACCCGGCGACAATGACCTTGTGGTCCGCCTTGTCGGCGACTGCCCGGGCAATCTCGGCGGCGCGTTTGTTGGTCTCGAAAACACGGTCCTGATAATGGTGCAGCTTCAGCCGCTGGCGCGTGCCGCCGAAAGAATTGGTGAGGATAATATCCGCACCCGCCTCAACGAACTTCCGGTGATGATTTGCGATCTTTTCCGGGTGATCAAAGTTCCACACTTCCGGGGCCTCACCGGCCTCGAGGCCTTCGGCTTCGGC
>JANMEX010000158.1:0-13791 GCA_031377485.1 Phyllobacteriaceae bacterium | reverse complement strand
CGTCCGCTCTGCCACAAACACTGGCTCGCCCTTCGAAATCCCCAAATGCCCCGCCAGTTCGCTATCTGCCGCACTGGCGAAAAATACAAATTCCGCATTGGTGAAAGGTACGGCGTTCACCAACCATTCATTCGGATTGTTGACCTCAAAAGGCTCATTTGAAACTTGCGGTACTGCAGCAACATTGATCCAGCGGTCTTCAAACTGGAACGGCGTGTTGCCGGCAAAGTGAAGGCAGCGCACGTGGAGCACCTTGGATTGGGGCGGCAAGGATAACCGCGCTTTCAGCCATCCCGGCGCAATGACTTCATCGCGGCTCACCAATTCATAGCGATAAGCCACGCCGGTTGATTCAATTTCCACCCGCACCAACGGAATTTCCAGCTTTGCTTGCCGCACGGGCGCAATGGCGACCCGCGTTCCCGCCCGTCGCTTACGGTCAATCACACCCTCTTCCTGAAGTTCTAGCATAGCCCGGTTGATCGTCCCGCGTGCGCAGCCAAACTCTGTTGCCAGTTCCATCTCGCTTGGAATGGAGTGGCCCGAGGGCCAGACACGCGACCGAATGCGGTTCAAAATCTCCGCCTTCACCGCGCGATATCCGGTCCTACCTGTCTCGCTCATATCAAAGCCCGTTGCCTCATGTCTATTGCACCTGTACATCAGCTTTCCTGCCAAGCCGAAGTGAAAAAATGAAAATCCTCCGACACGCTGACCTTGTTCCTGTCCCATGGAAAAACGGCGGCGGTGTCACGCGTGAAATTGCCCGGCACGAGGTGGATGGAAATATCATCTGGCGCCTGAGCATTGCCGATGTCGCTTTGCCGGGCCCTTTCTCGGCCTTTCCAGGATTGCTCCGCATTCTCACTGTTATCGAAGGTGCGGGAATGGTGTTGGAGAGATTCAATGACAGCGCGCTCAATGCAAACCTGTTTGAACCCGTTGCGTTTTCTGGTGATGAACCAATTAATGGCCTTCTCCCAGTTGGCCCTTGCCGCGATTTTAATATCATCTGGAATCCAAATGCGGTTGCGGCTTCTGTCACGGTGATCAACGCTTTCCCAAGCCCGATCATTGTGCCGACGGATGCCATCATGGTCCTTCTTTGCCTCACCGGCACGATCCAATTACCGAATGGAAATACGCTAGCGCCGTTCGACTGCGCCTTTTTCGAGAGCTATGACGATATGGTTGCATTGTCGGGCGATTCAACGGCACTGCTCATCCGTATTGCCAGCGGTTCAAAGCTGTGACGCCAGTTCGCGCATCACTTTCCGGTAGTCTGCGACAACAAAATCCCGCTGCACATGCCGTCCGTGCCGCACACTGTGCCGCCCCGCTGACCACACATCGCTGACCACGCCATCTGACGCGGCAAACACGAGGCCATCCAGATATTGTTCAGGCTTCAAAGCAACCAGCGCCGGGTGATCCGTATCGAGCGCCACCAAATCCGCCAACTTGCCAACGACTATTTCGCCGCTGTCGCGCCCCAACGCCTGAGCTCCGCCCTTGGCGGAAAGCCGATAAATATTTGCCCCTGTCGATCCCGGCTCATTCAGGAGCACATTGCGTTCGCGCTCGCGAAGGCGCTGGCTGTATTCCAGCGTCGACAGTTCCTGCGTCAATGAAATCCGCACATTGGAGTCAGTGCCGACTCCAAATGCCCCGTTCGCTCCAAGGTAACCTCTGCCATTGAAAATTCCGTCGCCAAGATTGGCTTCCGTTACCGGACAAAGCCCGGCAACCGCGCCGGATTTCGCCAAATGTATTGTCTCCGCCTCGCTCATATGTGTTGCGTGAATAAGGCACCAGCGCGCATTCACAGGCAGATTTTCCAGGAGCCACTCGACCGGGCGTGCGCCAAGCCAAGCGTTGATGTCATCAACTTCCTTTGTCTGCTCTGCAATGTGAATATGCACCGGGCCTCTGCCGTGCAACGCGACCAGGGACTGCAACATCTTTGGATTGACTGCTCGCAACGAATGCGGCGCAATGCCGATAACCGTGTCGAAAGGCATTGCCTTGGCAGAGGAGACAATAGCCGCGTGCAGTGCCTCATAGCTGTCCGCATCATTGCCAAACCGCATCTGTCCGCCCGCAAGCGCAACTTCACCAGCGCCGCCAAAAGCGTACAAAACCGGCAAATGGGTCAAGCCGATTCCGGTTTTCAAGGCCGCTGCAAATATCCGCTCCGACAGTTCGGCCATGTTGGCATACGGGGCGCCACCGGGCTGATGGTGCACATAGTGAAACTCGGCAACTGCCGCAAAGCCAGTCTCCTGCATCTCGACAAACGCCATCGCCGCAATGGCTTCAATCTGGCTTGGGGTCAGATGATCAATAAACCGGTACATCACGTCGCGCCATGTCCAGAAACTATCCCGCGAAGCACCGCGAACCTCAGTCATTCCAGCCATGCCACGTTGGAACGTGTGCGAATGCAGATTGGACAACGCAGGCAAAAGGGCAGGGACACGCAAATCACCACCGGTGCCCTGAACGCCCGCCTTAACTTCGCTGATTTTTCCGGCCGATACCGAGACGGCAACATTGTCTTGCCAGCCCTCGGGCAGCAGCGCATGTTCAGCAAAAATTCGCATTTTCAATTCCTATATGTCTAGACATAATAAATTTAATACTATACATTTAAACAGTCAACCGGAATTCAACCATGCCCGCAGCAGCGAACAATTTGCTCCTGACCAACGCCACTGTCGCCACCATGACAGTAGGCGGCGTGGCTTATGGCTTGATTGATGAAGGTGCCGTTGCCGTTGCAAATGGCACCATCGCTTGGGCTGGTAAAAGCGGGAGCGTTCCCGCACAATTCAAACACTTCGAACGGTTTGACCTCTCGGGCAAACTCGTCACTCCCGGCCTGATCGACTGTCACACCCATCTGGTATTCGGAGGCAACCGCGCCAACGAGTTTGACATGCGCCTTAAGGGAGCAAGCTACGAGGAAATCGCCCGCGCCGGAGGCGGCATACTTTCCACCGTCAACGCGACCCGCGATGCCGCAGAAGATGCATTGCTCGAAACCGCGTTGCCGCGGGTGGATGCGATGTTGGCCGAGGGCGTGACCACCATCGAAATCAAGTCGGGCTATGGTCTGACGATTGACGATGAAATCAAGATGCTCCGTGTCGCGAGGCGCATCGGTGAAGTCCGCGCGGTTGCCATTGTCACGTCGTTCCTCGGCGCTCATGCAATACCTCCTGAATACAGGGGAAGGGCGGACGCCTATATGGATGAGGTCTGCTTCCCTGCACTTGATAAGGCCAATGATAACATGTTTGTGGACGCGGTGGATGGCTTCTGCGAAAGCATCGCCTTTTCACCTTCCCAGATCGAGCGCCTTTTCGAGAAAGCCAAGTCCCTTGGCTTGCCGTTGAAGCTCCACGCCGAACAATTGTCCGACCTTGGCGGTGCAGCGCTTGCCGCGCGCCTTGGAGCCTTGTCCTGCGATCATCTTGAATATCTTGGCGCTGACGGCATCGAAGCGATGGCAATATCCGGAACGGTCGCCGTAATGCTGCCCGGTGCATTTTACACCCTACGTGAAAAGCAGTTGCCGCCGGTGGAAGCGCTGCGCGAAGCCGGGGTGCCCATGGCTGTGGCGACTGATTGCAATCCCGGTTCCTCGCCCATGACCTCGCTGCTGCTCGCCATGAATATGGCCTGCACTCTTTTCCGGATGACACCGGAAGAGGCGCTGGCCGGGGCAACCCGCAACGCGGCCAAGGCGCTTGGCCTGACCAAATGCGGCACGATTGCCGCCGGTGACCGGGCCGATCTGGCGGTCTGGAACGCATCCCATCCCGCCGAACTTGCCTACCGCATCGGCTTCAACTCCATATACAAACGTATGTTTAAAGGTGAATGGTCATGACCATCGCGCTCGTCCCCGGTTCCGTCAGCATTGACACGCTGGCCCATCTCTATTGGAATGACCTCCCGTCCTGGCTCCATGCCTCAGCCAAGCCAGGCATCGAGAATGCCGCGCGGATTGTCGCCGAAGCGTCTGCTGGGAGCGAAGCTGTTTATGGAGTCAACACCGGGTTTGGCAAACTCGCTTCCATCAAGATCGCTTCAAAGGACACCGCCACCCTCCAGCGCAATCTGATCCTGTCGCATTGCTCCGGCGTTGGTGAGCCGATCCCCCCGCGCATCGCCCGGCTGATGATGACGCTGAAACTCATCTCGCTTGGCCGCGGCGCTTCGGGTGTGCGCTGGCAGATTATCTCCCTCATTCAGGACATGTTGGAAAAAGGTGTGACGCCTATCATCCCGGCCCAAGGTTCAGTTGGTGCATCAGGCGATCTTGCCCCGCTCGCCCACATGGCCGCTGCCATGATCGGCGAAGGAGAAGCTGAATACAAAGGCAAGCGCATGCCAGGCTTGGAAGCGCTCAAGGCAGCGGGCCTCAGGCCAGTTGTGCTCGGCCCGAAAGAGGGCCTTGCCTTGATCAACGGCACGCAGTTCTCCACCGCATTTGCGCTGGCCGGCCTGTTTGAAGCATGGCGCGCTGCGCAGGCGGCGTTAGTCACCTCCTGCATGTCAACAGATGCCATCATGGGATCAACGGCTCCGCTTGAGCCCGAAATCCATTCGCTTCGTGGCCATCGCGGCCAAATTGACGCCGCTGCCGCCATGCGTGCGATCCTTGCCAATTCGCAAATCCGCGAAAGCCACCGCGAGGGCGACACGCGCGTGCAGGACCCATATTGCATCCGCTGTCAGCCGCAGGTCACCGGTGCGGCGATTGACCTTCTGCGTCAGGTTGCGCGGACACTCGAAACCGAAGCCAATGCGGCGACCGATAATCCCCTCGTTCTGACGGGTGCGGGCCTTATCGTTTCCGGCGGCAATTTCCACGCCGAGCCGGTGGCTTTCGCCGCCGACATCACAGCGCTCGCCATCGCCGAGATTGGCGCCATCGCCCAGCGCCGCATCGCACTGATGGTCGACCCGACGCTCTCCTTCGACCTGCCTCCGTTCCTCACGGCTGAGCCCGGACTTAACTCCGGCTATATGATCGCCGAGGTTACCTCTGCGGCACTGATGAGCGAGAACAAGCATCTCGCCAACCCGTGTTCGACGGACTCGACGCCGACCTCTGCCAATCAGGAAGACCATGTTTCGATGGCCGCCCACGGCGCGCGGCGGTTGATGCGGATGGTTGCCAATCTTGACAATATTCTTGGCATCGAACTCCTTTGCGCCGCGCAAGGCATCCACTTCCGCTCGCCGCTTAAAACCAGTCCGCCGCTGCAGGCGGTCATCGCCCGCTTGCGCAAGGATGTGCCGGTGCTCGGCAGCGACAGATATATTGCACCCGAACTTGAAACCGCCGCCAGACTGGTCCGCTCCGGCGAAATCCAGAAGGCGGCCGGGATCGCGCTGCCGGAACTTGGCGCATGAAACCGGTTGACGTCACACAAGGCGACGGGCCGATCATCCTCGGCCAACCGCACGGTGGCACATTTGTGCCCGATAGCATTCTCGCGAGTTTCAATGAAAACGGCCGCAAGCTTGCCGATACCGATTGGCACATCACGCGCTTATATGATGGACTTTGCAAAGGCGCGACAATTGTCAGTGCCAACTTCCATCGTTACGTGATTGATGCCAATCGCGATCCGGAAGGACGGTCGCTCTATCCGGGCCAGAACACAACTGGTCTTTGCCCGCTGACTGATTTTGACGGCGAGGCGATTTACAAGTCTGGCAAGGAGCCGGATGAGGCCGAGGTCGCAAAACGCATGGAGACTTGGTACCGGCCCTATCATCAAGCGCTTGAAGCTGAGATAGCCCGCGTGCAAGCCAACTACGGCTTTGCCATCGTTTTCGATTGCCATTCGATCCGCTCGCACATTCCGTTCCTGTTTGAGGGTGATCTGCCGGACTTCAACATCGGCACAAACAGCGGTGCCACTTGCGAGCGGTCCATTGAACGCAAAGCACTGGACATTTGCAGCAGAGCGGATGGTTTCACCCACGTGCTGAACGGCCGCTTCAAGGGCGGTTGGACGACGCGCCACTATGGCTCCCCCCAAAATCATGTTCACGCCATACAAATGGAAATCGCCCAGCGCCAGTACATGGACGAGTTCGCGCCGTGGCGCTGGCGCGAGGAACGGGCGTTGAAAACACGCGCCGTCCTTAAGTCACTTTTCGTCGAACTGAACAATCTCGCCCCGCAGCCGTCAGGAGCAAAGTCATGACCAATCCCCGTCACAACATGCGCGATGTTTACCCGCCGACCGGCACGGAAATTTCAGCAAAGAGCTGGCTGACCGAAGCGCCGCTCAGGATGCTGATGAACAATCTTCATCCGGATGTTGCGGAGAATCCGCATGAACTGGTCGTCTATGGCGGCATTGGCCGGGCGGCGCGGACTTGGGAGGACTTCGACCGGATATGCGCCGGACTTCGTGATCTGGAAGCTGATGAGACACTCATAGTCCAGTCCGGCAAGCCTATCGCCATCATTCGTACACATGAAGATGCGCCGCGCGTGCTGATCGCCAACTCCAACCTCGTTCCGCATTGGGCGACCTGGGATCATTTCAACGAGCTCGATAAAAAGGGCCTGATGATGTACGGCCAGATGACGGCCGGATCTTGGATCTACATCGGCACGCAAGGGATCGTGCAAGGCACTTACGAGACGTTTGCGGAAGCCGGACGTCAGCATTATAACGGCGACCTTAAGGGCAAATGGATCCTGACCGGCGGCCTTGGCGGCATGGGCGGGGCGCAGCCGCTGGCGGCAGTGTTTGCAGGCGCTTGCTGCCTTGCTGTCGAGTGCGATGAAACCCGCATTGATTTCCGCATCCGCACCCGATACGTCGATGCAAAAGCCAAGACGCTTGATGAAGCGCTGGCGTTGATCGACGAATGGACTGCCAAGGGCGAAGCAAAGTCCGTTGGCCTTCTTGGCAATGCCGCCGAAGTTTTTCCGGAGATATTGCGCCGGATGAAAGCTGGCGGACATCGTCCGGATATTGTCACCGACCAGACTTCCGCCCACGATCCGCTGCATGGCTATCTGCCGATCGGCTGGTCCGTTGCTGAATGGCGCGAGAAGCAGGAAAGCGATCCAAAGGCGGTAGAAGTAGCCGCCCGTGCGTCGATGAAACAACACGTTTCGGCGATGGTCGATTTCTGGAACGCTGGTGTGCCGACGCTCGATTATGGCAACAACATTCGCCAGGTCGCGAAAGACGAAGGCCTCGAGAACGCTTTTGCGTTTCCGGGCTTTGTTCCGGCCTACATTCGCCCGCTGTTCTGCAAGGGTATCGGCCCATTCCGCTGGGTGGCTTTGTCCGGCGATCCCGAAGACATCCACAAAACTGACGCGGCGATGAAGAAGTTGTTTCCGGAAAATCATCATCTCCATCGCTGGCTGGACATGGCGAGCGAGCGGATTGCGTTTCAAGGATTGCCTGCACGCATCTGCTGGATCGGCCTCGGTGACCGGCATCGCGCCGGGCTGATGTTCAATGAGATGGTGAAATCCGGCGAACTGAAAGCGCCCATCGTTATAGGTCGCGATCATCTTGATTCAGGGTCGGTTGCTTCGCCGAACCGAGAAACCGAAGCCATGAAGGATGGTTCCGATGCCGTCTCTGACTGGCCGCTTTTGAACGCGCTGGTCAACACGGCTTCCGGCGCGACCTGGGTTTCCTTGCATCATGGTGGCGGCGTCGGGATGGGGTTTTCGCAGCACGCGGGTGTCGTCATCGTTGCCGACGGAACCGATGCGGCGGCCAGAAGGTTGGAGCGGGTATTATGGAATGATCCGGCTTCTGGTGTCTGGCGGCATGCCGATGCGGGTTATGAGATTGCGATTGACTGCGCGAAGGATCACGGGCTGAGGCTGCCGGGGATATTGGGAAACTGATCCCGGCCCCTTTTCGTCACGGGCTTTGCCCGCGACACTGACCGGGGCGAGCCACGGGTCTCGCCCGCCTTCAGCCCCCCCCCCCCCCGCATGCGGGGCGAGGTTAATCACTAACCGTGAAGCAGGTTTAACCTCGCCCGCCGCGCGGGAGAGGTGTCAGCGAAGCTGACGGAGAGGGTTTTTCGCACGAGATGCTCATGACGTGTCCGATCCATTCAAGGCATCAATCGCCAACCCGTGGCATTCTCGCAGCACATAATCAACTTGATGGATCGGACGCTTCCGCCAGCCCGGTGGGAGGCCGGGACGGAAGGGCGTGATGCGCATCCGCCGGAACGGGCCTTTGCTCTTCAGCGCCAAATCGCGCCGCGCCTGCCAACGGGCGAGGCGGCGTGCCTGGCTGGGCAGGTCGTTCAGGGCATGACGCACTGCGCGCAGTCGCGCGAACAATTGCGTTGTATCCACCTGCTCGTCAGATGGAGAAAACGCCAGTGTGTTAAATACCGGATCAGCAGAACTGTCGAAGCTGATGCGCGGTAAGGCATTGTTGTCAAAGGCGTCGAGCGGGAAGTATTTCAGCGGATCGAACAGGCAGAAGGCGGGCGTTTTCGATGCGCCTGCAGCAGGATACGCGGGCAGCGTTGACGGCAGTAGACGCGAAGCGCGCGGCTTCAATATCAGACCAAGTGCCGCGATTAGAATAAGGCGGCGCACCGCGGACTCGGCAGGCCGCAGGATCAGCATCACCGCAGCATAGATATGGCGCGGCAGAGTGAGCGATTTTCCGCCCATTGCAGCAATGACTATCGCCAAAAGCGCCGCAACGATAGGCCTCAGCGCTTCCCGGTTTCTGTCTATTGCGAGTGGCAAATCCATGAGGTTCCAGCTGTTGAAAAAACTGGCGGCAGTATAGTCGCTGCTGAACTGGTGTGGATAGAATTGTCGTTTTTCAAAAATGAACGGTGCCATATTCTGTGATCTGGATGGCGGGCTCCATCAATCCGCCGCTGCAAAATGCGCCATCTGGTCTGCATAGGCCTTCAAGAAAGCGGGCCTTTCGGTTGCCCGTGCAACGTAAGCGCGGCATGCAGGATAGTCGGCCAGCCCGTCAAACCTGTCGACAAGACGCAGCACATCCGCCATCAAGATGTCAGCGATTGAGAAAGCTTCTGCCAGCCATTCCGGCTTTGTCAACACAGCCTCCATGCTTTTGAGCCGCGCCTCAAGGAACGAATCAAAAAACTTCCGCATTGGCGTTTCTGCAGTGTCACCGGAGAACTTGAAGAATGACCAAGGCTGACTCGCCGCCTCGACTGAAGCGAGCGCCGCAAATAGCCATTCTTTGACCTCGCTGCGGCGGGGTGGATCAGCGGGCATAAGGGATTCACTGAGTTCACCCAGGCGAAGCAGGATCGCGCCGCTCTCAAAAATCGTGATGTCACCTTCGGTCAGCCAAGGCACCTGACCGAACGGCTGATGCGCAAAATGCGCAGGCTGGCGATCGTGGAACGGCGTGCTCTCGACACGGTATGGCAGGCCTGCTTCTTCCAATGCCCAACGCACCCGTATATCGCGCACATAGCCACGCGGCATTTCGGGAACCCAATCGTAAGTGGTGAGGACCAGTTCGGTCATTGTACGCCTCCGAGGAAAATTGATAGCTTGTCGAGCAAACCGGTCCAGCCCTTCTCGTGACTCTCTATCGCTTCTTGCGGAAGCTGCTCGTGGATCAGCGTCAGCCTTGTCCCCCCGTCAAATGGTTCAAGCAAAAATGTGACAAGAGACTCCCGTTCCGGCATTCCGGGCCACTCCCATGTGAACACAAGCTTTCTGTCGACGATCACCTCGCGATAGGCGCCCGTTGGGTTGTGCTCACTGCCGTCGACCATGCGAAAGACAATGTTGAATCTCCCGCCCGGCCGGACATCGGCTTCTGCTTTCAGCGTCTGACCGGCATCAACGCCCCACCACTGCAACATGAGATGGGGCTCGGTGATGGCCGCGAAAATTTTGGAAGGCGCAGCGTTGACCCTGCGAACCATGGTTATACTCGAAATGCCGGTCACGGTTTGCCATCCTCTTCAACGAGCGCAACAAGCCGATCAAGGTTTGCCGTCCAAAAGCGCTCATATTTTTCCAGCCACTCCATGGCCTCTTGCATCGGCCCGGCGGAAAGATGGACCGACACGGTGCGGCCGGCTTTGATCCGCGTGATCAAACCCGCGTCGGACAGGACATCCAGATGCTTCATCAATCCCGGAAGCTTGGCTGCAAGCGGGCGGGCGAGTTCGCTTACCGACAGACCTGGCTTATCCTTCAACCGGAGCAGGATCTGCCGCCGGGTAGGATCGGCCAGAGCCGAAAATGTTTGATCAATTGCCGATGCCTTATACTTCACCATGTAGTGAAGTATTTGCTATCTTGCCAACCGAGTCAAGCACCAAGCAAGACGAGAGCATGAAAGCCGTGCAGTGCGCGGGCCAGCCAATTCACCGTGGCCCCACAATCGTCTTCCCAGACGCGTCAAAATATGTCCGCTTCTTTGGATCGGCGGTGACGAACACCGTTTCGCCGACTTCATAAGCCGACTCGCCATTCTCGCGGACGGTGACTAGACCTGCGTTTTCGAAATCGAGGTAGATGTTGGAATCCGCGCCGAGATGTTCGACGTGGACGACCTTGCCTTTCCAGTCGCCCTTCACACGATCAAGCACCAGATGCTCTGGCCGCACGCCCAAGGTTGCTGCGCCCGAAATGCCGATCTTGTCTGCATCGATGAAGTTCATTTGTGGCGAGCCGATGAAGCCGGCGACGAATTTGTTGGCGGGCTTGTTGTAGAGTTCCATGGGCGAGCCGACCTGTTCGATGGTGCCGCCGTTCAACACCACAATGCGGTCGGCGAGCGTCATGGCTTCGACCTGATCATGGGTGACGTAGATCATCGTTGCGCCGAGCTCGCGATGGAGGCGGGCGATTTCGAGGCGGGTGTTGACGCGAAGGGCTGCATCAAGATTGGAGAGCGGCTCATCGAAGAGAAAGAGTTTGGGCTCGCGCACCAGGGCGCGACCGATCGCGACGCGCTGGCGCTGTCCGCCGGAGAGTTCGGCCGGGCGGCGAGACAGATATTGGTCGAGCGAGAGCATGCCGGACGCCTTTGCGACGCGGGCTTCGACCTCCGCTGCCGGAGCACCTGCCTGCTTGATGCCAAGACCCATATTGTCCTTGACGGTCAGATGCGGATAGAGCGCGTAGGTCTGGAATACCATTGCGATGCCGCGCTTGGCCGGTGGTGCCAAGGATACATCTTCCCCGTCGATCAACACACTGCCTTCGGACTTGTCTTCAAGACCGGCAATAATCCGCAGCAAGGTTGATTTGCCGCAGCCGGACGGACCGACGAAAATGACAAATTCGCCGTGCTTGACCTCAAGGTTGATGCCTTTGAGCACTTCCGTTTTGCCAAAGCTTTTCGTGATGTTCTGAAGTGACAGGGAACCCAATTGTCTCGTCCTTTCACAGATCGACAGGTTTGCCGATGCGGATGCTTTCGTCGGCGGCAAGGCAGATGCGAAGCGACTGCACGGCATCTTCCATATGGCGCGTCAGATCAATGTCTTCGCGGATGGCTTTGAGCATGAAGGCCTGCTCACGGGCGCAGAGCTCGTCGTGGCCCGGCTCGTCGGCCATGGAGAGGTTTTCATCTGGCTTGGTGAATTTGCCATCCGTGCCGGTCTCGGCGCGGTGGACACGGATGATGTTTGTTTTCGTATGCGTGTCGTGATCGGCGGACTTCGCGCCTTCATTCATGACAATCGAGACGCAGCCGTTTGGCGAGATGATATCCTTCACGAAGAAGGCGGTCTCCGACATCATCGGCCCCCAGCCAGCCTCATACCAGCCGATCGAGCCGTCCTCGAAAATCACCTGAAGATGCCCGTAATTGTACATGTCGGGCGCGATTTCATTCGACAGTCGAAGCCCCATGCCACGAACTTGTTTGGGCTTTGCGTCTGTGATCTGGCACATGACATCAAGATAGTGGACGCCGCAATCGACGAGCGGCGAGGTGGTCTGCATCAGCTGTTTGTGGGTTTCCCACTTGTCCGCCGAGGATTGCTGATTGAGGTTCATGCGGAAGACATAGGGACCGCCGAGCGCGCGGGCCTCGGCGATCAGGCGAATCCAGGACGGGTGGTGGCGCAAGATGTAGCCGATAACGAGTTTGCGGCCCGTACGCTTTGCAGTCTCGACCACGCGCAAAGCGTCTGCCACGGTGGTCGCCATCGGCTTTTCGAGGAAGACGTGGCAGCCGGCCTCCATTGCCGCGATGGCAAACTCGGCGTGGCTGTCGGAATAGGTGTTGATTGAGCAAAGCTCGGGCTTCAATTCAGCCAGTGCCGCCTTGAACTCCGGCAGCAGCGGGTAGGCATCGAGCGCCTTGTCCATGCGTGGCTTGGACCGGTTGACCAGCGCGACAATCTCGAAGCCCGGATTGTTGTGGTAGGCAAGCGCATGGCTGCGGCCCATGTTGCCGAGACCGGCGACGATAACCCTAACTGGGGCTTCTGCGGTGTTCATTTGACGGCTCCTGCGGTGATGCCGCGGATCAGCTGGCGCGAGAAGATGGCGTAAAGGACGAGCACCGGCAGGATGGCCAGCGACAGGGCGGAGAGAACCGCATTCCAGTTGGTGACGAACTGGCCGATGAACACTTGCGCACCAAGGGTGACAGTCTTGGTCTCCTCGGCAGGGGCGAGGATCAGCGGGAACCAGAGATCGTTCCAGATCGGTATCATCGAAAAGACAGCGACTGTCGCCATGGCAGGGCGGACTAGCGGCAGGACGAGCTTGAAGAAGATAGCGTATTCGGAGAGGCCATCAATGCGACCGGCATTTTTCAAGTCAGCCGAAACCTGCGCCATGAATTCGGACAGAATGAATATGGCAAGCGGCAAGCCTTGGGCTGTGTAGACGAGGATGAGCGCGGTCAGCGTGTTGACCAACCCGGAAGCGACCATGAGCTGCAGGATGGCGACGGTGCCAAGGCGGATCGGGATCATGATGCCGAGTGCAAGGTAAAGGCCCATCCACTTGTTGCCCTTGAAGCGATACTCCGAAAGAGCAAACGCAGCCATCGCGCCGAACAGCAGGATGAAGAACAGCGAAGCGACGGTTACGGTCAGGCTGTTTTGGAAATACTGGATGAAATCGCCTTGATTCCACACAGTCTGGTAGCCTTCGGTCGAGAAGGTTTCCGGTGTCGGCAGGGCGAGCGGCGCGGAGAAGATGGCGGCGCGTGTTTTGAACGAGTTGATGACTACAAGGAGCACCGGGAACAAGCAGATGATCGTATAGCCTGCCAGTATGGCATGGGCGGCGATGGATCGGCGGGCGGAGGATCGGGCGACACTCATGGCTTTCTCCTCAGAATTGGTAGCGGCGCAGCCGCGTCTGGATGAGGAAGAGATAGACGCACACGCCGGTGAGGATGATGAGGAACATCACCGAGGCAATCGTTGAGCCCATGTTCGGATCACCGACCTGAAGCTGGAAGCCGAAGAAGGTGCGGTAAAGGAACGTGCCGAGAATATCCGTGGCGTAGTTCGGCCCGGCCAGTGCCCCTTGCATGGTGTAGACAAGGTCAAAGGCATTGAAATTGCCGACGAAGGTGAGCACCGAAATGATGCCGATGGTTGGCAGGATCAGCGGCAGCTTGATCTTCCAGAATTGCGAGGCGCCGGTGATGCCGTCGCATTCGGCGGCTTCCAGGACCTCTTCAGGGATGGACAAAAGCGCGGCGTAAATCAGCATCATTGGAATGCCAACAAACTGCCAGACGGAAACAAGCGCGACGGTGGTTAGCGCATAGGCTTCCTTGC
>JANMEX010000155.1:0-3138 GCA_031377485.1 Phyllobacteriaceae bacterium | reverse complement strand
TCCATCTGCCAGGAACCGGCCGCGCCCTTGGAAAGGACCGCGATAAGCGGCTCGACTTCCAGACCTGCTTTTTTGGCGAAGTGAATGCCCTCTGCAAGTCCCTGCACAAGTCCGGCGATGCATATCTGGTTGACCATTTTGGCCAGCTGTCCGGCACCTGCGGGACCCATCAGGCCAATCATCCGGGCGAAGGATTCAATCACCGGCTTGGCATGTTCAAATGTCGCCTCGTCACCGCCGCACATGACTGTAAGCACACCGTTTTCCGCGCCTGCCTGCCCGCCGGAAACGGGCGCGTCGATAAAGCCGAGACCCAGTGCCTTGGCAGCCATGTCAAGTTCACGGGCAACTTCAGCTGACGCCGTTGTGTGATCAATGAATGTTGCGCCTTTCTTCATTTTGGCGAGCGCACCGTTAATGCCCAGCGTCACCTGGCGAAGGTCGTCATCATTGCCGACGCAGGCGAAGACGAAATCCTGATCGCTAGCGGCGTCTGCCGGCGTCTGCGCCATCGCGCCGCCATGTTCGGCCACCCATTTTGCCGCCTTTGCCGTTGTGCGGTTATAGACCGTAACCTCGTGGCCGCCCTTGTGTTTCAGGTGCGCGGCCATCGGATAGCCCATCACACCCAGTCCGAGAAACGCCACTTTGGCCATCTTTGTCACTCCTGAATCGCTGGCTTCTGCTTTGCCACTTAGAGCGCTGAGGTTCAATCGCCCACGATGAAAACCGGATTCATTTCAACGGCTTGATTGGATAGGTTCAGAAGCTGATTCAGGTTGCGCCTTCACATGCTTTTCAGCAAAGATCTCAATCTTTTCAGCAAAGATCGCAAGCCTTGTTGTCAGCCTCGTATTTCCGATACTCTTCCTTCAGATAGTCAATGAACAGCCGCACCTTTTGCGGCACAAACTGGCGGCTCGGATAGACGGCATAAAGTGCAACCTTGCCCATGTCGTAATCGGTCAACAGCGGGACAAGTGAACCATTCATGTCCAGTGCTTCCTTGAACATCCATTCCGGTCCGGTGGTTATGCCGACGCCTTTTATGACGGCCTCGCAAAGCACATCGAGATTGTCGATTGATACCCGCCCTTTCAGATCCAGCGAAGTCTGCTGGCCATCTTTGGCAAAGGTCCAGCGGCGCTCGCGGTTGAAGCCGGTGAAGCGCAGGATGCGATGGCCTTCAAGATCGGCAGGCGTTTCCGGGCGGCCATTGGCCTCAATGTAATTTTCAGCGGCGAAGAGGCGGATCGGTGAATAACCAATCAATTGCGCGATCACGGTTTCATCTTCGACTTCGCCAATGTGGATGCGAAGGTCGATGCCTTGCTCCACAAGGTTGGGCCAGCTGTCTTGCAGCATAAGATCAATATCGAGGTCCGGGTGCGCGTCGAGGATTTCGGCAAGTCGCGGCACGACTTGCAGGCGGGCAAAACCGGACTGGCATGACAGCCGCAGCGTGCCTGATGCTTTGGCCTTCACGCGTTGCACGCGTTCAAGGGCAAAGTCTGTTGCCGCAACCGCGTGGCGGGCGTGGCTGAGGAACTCGCGGCCCTCGTCGGTCAGCGTTATCGAGCGCGTGGTGCGGTGCAGGAGGCGTGTTCCAAGATGCTCTTCAAGTGCAGACACCTGCTTTGATATCGCCGGCTGGCCCGCACCAAGCTGCTTGGCTGCAACGGTGAAACTCTCGGTTTCAGCGACGCGGACGAAGACTCGAAAGGCGGCATCGAGATCCATGGTTCATTCCTGATTGGCATAAGTGATATGAAAAAATGCTGTCTTAAATTACTGCCAGCAATCAATCATATCAAGGGGGCAAACGACACCAAAGAAAATTCGGTGCCGCACCATCCCGGAAGGGTCCGGGATATCATGTGAAGGACCACAGTCATGAAAAAGATTTCGCTTATCGCCATCGCCTCGCTGATCGCCGTTTCCGGCGTCGCCAACGCGCAGTCATTTGACGTCAACGCCATGCCGCTCGGCCAGTTTCCGTCGATGACCGACACAACTGCGACCGGTTCCATCGGCACACCGCTGAAGAAGCGCGTGATTGTTCGCGACGGCGTGAATGTCACGCAGTTTTACAATGTTGATGAAAATGGCAAAGTGACCATTGTTTCGGAAAAGACGAAATAACCGCAGTCTTCCGGTTGTGCAGCCGGTATCACCGCCGGCTGCATTTTGGCTTCGTTCCTTGTTCTGGAACTATCGGATCAAATGCCGGGTCAGGCGTCGTTCCATCACGTCCCACAGATTTCGGATGATCTCGACGATGGCGAGATAGATGAAGGCGGCCCAGATGTAAGTCTGGAAATCGAATGAGCGAGAGTAGGCGCGGCGGGTTTCACCCATCAAATCGTAGACGGTGATGATGGACACGACTGCCGAGCCTTTGACCATCAAAATGATTTCATTGCCGTAGGGGCGCAGCGCAACGATCAATGCCTGTGGCAGGATGATCTTGTAGAATGTCACCCATTTGTGAATACCGAGGGAAGCTGCGCCTTCCCACTGGCCTTTACCGACGCTTGAAATCGCACCGCGCAAGATTTCTGCCTGATATGCGGCGGTATTCAATGTGAAGGCGAAAACTCCGCAGTTCCATGCGTCCTTGAAGAAACCCCATAAGCCGATTGCTTCCATTTGCGGGCGAAATTCACCCAGGCCATAATAGATCAGGAATGTCTGTGCCAAGAGTGGCGTGCCGCGGAAGAAATAGACGTAAGCATATGAAATCTTGTTGAGAAACCAGTTCTTTGACATGCGCATCATCGCAAGCGGAAACGACAAAAGCGCTCCAAGGATAATGGATGCGGCAACCAATTCGAGTGTGATGATAAAGCCGCTGATGTATTTGGGCTTGTACTTGTCGAACAGTTCGGGGTCCCAGGCCTCCACCATCCAGGCGAGCAGGCTGCCGATGATGAATATCCACAGGCCGACCAGCACCCAGCCGATGGTTCGCTCGCGCGTCCAAGGCTTGGGCGGGGCGATTGGCTTGTTCACTTTGGCAACAAGATTTGTCATCGTGCGGCCTGCTCGCCTGGATGGTGGAGGCCTGGGACCCCGAACTGTTCGACAAGTACAAGCCCAAATACATCAGCGGCTTTATCATCACACTCGAATTGGTTG
>JANMEX010000106.1:0-1661 GCA_031377485.1 Phyllobacteriaceae bacterium | reverse complement strand
TGATTACGGCCTGCGACACCTTAAAGTTGATTTGGCCGGACTTTAAAATCGCGCCTATACGGTCCTCGCATGCCTTTGCTTCCGGTGTTGGGGCGAATATAGATTGGACTGGCAGCGTTGGTTTTTGTGTGGTCGCAGTTCTGTCCGGAGCGGTGATATCTGCTGCGGTCAATGTCATGCCAGCAGGCAGATGGTTTTTCGCCATTCTTAACTTAACATCATAGGATGCTGCATCCGCTGCCTTGCCCTTTACTTTGTATTTGAGATCAGAAAGTGAAAATGCACTGTCGTCCAGTCCGGATATTTGGCCAAGGCCAAAAACGACTGCCTCTAAAAATTGATCCGGCGCGCCTCGAGCGAGTTTGATGTTGGTGTTCACTGCTTTTCCATTGAACAAGTCTTTTGCCTTCGCTTCTATGACAGATTTTACCTTTGCAGATGGCGCATAGCCGCTCAAATTTAGCGTCGACCCATCAAATACTGCCGAAAATTCATATGGTTTGTCCAGCACTGGCAGCGCCAGGACACTTTCAATCAGGATACCTCCTGCAGGCAATGCCGCGGTGGCGGCTGACAACTTTTCATAGGCAGGCAAATCTGCAGGCATGCCCTTTATTGAATAACTGAGGTTGGCGAGTGAAACCTCTCCGCTTGTCATATCCGCGATTTGGTCGATGCCAAACGCTGCCAATACGTCAAAACCGTTCGGCTTTCCGGATGCGAGCGTCAATTCATGCTTGATTGCTATGCCCGGCATTGCCGTTTCTGCGGCGGCGACAATTGCCAATCGGCTTTCGGTATCGGCATAATTGCCCTTTAGCAGGACGCCGTCGCTTTTCTTGACGATACTGAACACAAATGGGTCGACTTTTGGCGGGAGTTTCGACTGATTGTCGATTGCGCGCACGCCGTAAGTTGAAAGCGCGATGGAACCGGCTTCACGCTGCTGGACCCCATTTTCAGCAATCCCTGAAAGCACGCCGTCACGGCCTTTGAATTCGATTTTTGCCCACGGCTGGGCTGCATGCAATTGATCGCCTGCTCTCAAACCAAGATCTTCGTGGATCGTTGATGTCCAAAACCAACCGATCAAGGCAGTCAGACAGGCCGTGGTCACAATTCCCGGCCAAATCCAATTTTTCCAATTGCACATTGAATACCCCGAAGCGCTGCCAAACCGGTGTTTCCACCAACGGTTTCAGCGGGCATAAAGACCCGCTGCTGCTTTAAAATCAAGCGGAGTTGCCACCGTCTATGCTCATTGAGAAAGACCTGCACTGTTTTGATCCGGGCATTGACCAAAACACAAAACCCGGCAGTTGCCTGCCGGGTTTTGCTTCAAACCAACCGAAGTTGGAATTGATTAGAACGAGCGCTGGAAGCGGATGGTTCCACCGAAGCGACCGTCAACTGCCTGACCGTCGTCATAAGAAACTTCGGTCGTTACAGCAAAGCCCGGTACAACGGTATATACAACGTTAGCTGCAATGCCGAAGTTCTTGGCTTCGTCGTAATCGACTTCCATGTTCAGGCCGACCTTGTCGTTAACAGCGTAGGAAGCGCCGCCCCAGATTGCGTAGTTTCCGCCCCAAGGCTTGAAACGGCTGGTTGCGAACGTGTCGTCCGTGCCGTAGCCGCCCATGACGAACAGCGAGAAGGCG
>JANMEX010000021.1:0-15403 GCA_031377485.1 Phyllobacteriaceae bacterium | reverse complement strand
CGCGAGCGCCTTTTCACGGCCTTCAACACGATAGCCAGAAGTTGCCATCATGAAATTCGCAATTGCCTTGACGAACAGTTCGTTCCATTCGGGATCGTTTTGCGCGGTGGAAGTGCGATCATTCAAGTTGAACATCATCTCGGCTTCCGCCTTGGTGACCGCGACATTGTTATGACCACCCATCGCGTAAAGCACCCGTCGGACAATGGCGGCTGCTTCGCGGCTGATGCACAACATGCTGTTGACATCAAGTGATGCCAGCGCACCATTCGGATCGGAAATCGCAAATTCAGTTTGCGCCAGCACAAAATCCGCAAAGGACGCAGGCGTTGTCCTCGCTGTTTCGAGGACGCGCACCATCAGTTCCAGTTCGCTGACCCGGTCTATGCGGCCATCTCGAACGATCAGGCTTTGCAGCCAAGCCGCATTGCTATCGGAAAGATGGGCCTCCGGGTGTTCTTGATGAATACAATAGTCACACGTTGCCTCAATCAGAAAAGTCGCCCATTCCATAGCCTTGTCTTGGCACGCGCCGTCCAGTGCAAACAGGTTTTCCACCTCGCTGCGCGACGACAGTCCGTCCTGATAGACGTGGCGCCGCAGATAAAGAACATCATCTGCTGTAATCCGGTTGCGCGCTGCAATGGCCGCAATGCGCGGCTCCAACATCAATTCCGCCATGATCGTC
Organism: Phyllobacteriaceae bacterium; assembly: GCA_031377485.1. GTDB lineage: Bacteria > Pseudomonadota > Alphaproteobacteria > Rhizobiales > Rhizobiaceae > JANMEX01. The sequence goes on along the minus strand of JANMEX010000021.1, from coordinate 14,715 downwards.
TCCGCTTCGACATGCCCTCATGTCCTTTTCCCGCCCAAATCGTACCAGAGCGGCTTTGCAGAATTGATAAGCCGCGTGGTTAATGAACTTTTGCTAACGGGGAAGTGAGAGCGGGAGCGCGAAACTTTACCACAGCCGGTGCCGTTTTCCTGCAATATGAACTCAGGCAAACGGGGAGGACGACCCGATGACAACTGCAATCTTGCGCACCGAGAACTCTAAAGGCGAGTTGATTTACCGGCAGAACCGATGGACGCGATCGACGCACTGGACATGGGCGCTGTGCCTTTTCTTCCTTTTGATGTCAGGGCTGCAAATCTTCAACGCGCACCCGACACTTTATTTTGGCAAGCAGAGTGGCTTTGGTTTCGACAATGCCGTCCTCAGCATCAATGCAATCGATGTTGATGGCAAAGCCCAAGGCGTCACCAATATTTTGGGCGCCAAGTTCAACACGACAGGGGTGTTTGGCGTTTCCGGAACTGAAGAAAATCCGGTTTATCGGGCATTTCCGCCAGCGCTGACCATCCCGTCATATTATGATCTTGGCACAGCGCGGGTAATCCACTTCTTCTTCGCCTGGCTGTTGGTCGGCACGCTTTTCATTTGGGCCGTCGCAGGCCTTTGGAATGGCCATATCCGCCGGGATCTCGCGATATCAGGAGCCGATCTCAAGTCGCTTCCCAAGGACATTGCCGACCACGCCAGACTGCGTTTTCACCACACCGGCCGCTACAATGTTCTCCAGAAAATCGCTTACGGTGGCGTATTGTTTGTCCTGTTTCCCGCAATCATTTTGACCGGGCTGGCGATGTCACCGGGAATGGATGCTGTGCTGCCTTTCCTGAACAATTTGCTCGGAGGTCGTCAGACTGCGCGAACAATCCATTTTATCGCGATGTTTCTGCTGGTCGCCTTTTTTGTAATTCACATGGTTATGATCCTTGCCGCTGGCCCGATAAACGAACTGCGTTCGATTGTAACCGGTTGGTATCGCACGGACCCCGCCTCCAAAGATGGGAGCCACTGACATGGAAAATCAACCCAAGCTCAATATTGCCCGTCGCCGTTTTCTGACCGCGGCAACACTTGGAGCCTCAGGCATGGCGCTGACTGGATGCGACGCTTTTGATAGTTTGCTTGGCAGCGACGCCACTGTGCGCAACGCACTCGAAAAAGCCAACAATCTGACATACCGCGTTCAGCGCATGCTGCTCGGCGAAAACAGCTTGGCGCAGGAGTTCGCAGAAAGCGACATCCGCCAGCCGCAGCGCCCCAACGGTGTGACCAATCCAGAAGATGCGGACTATGTGGCAATGACTGCAAACAAGTTTGCAGACTACAAACTCGAGATCGCCGGTCTTGTCGACAAGCCGCGCAGTTTCACCTTGGCAGATTTGAAATCCATGCCGTCGCGCACACAAATCACCCGGCACGACTGCGTCGAAGGCTGGAGCTGCATTGCCAAATGGACAGGCACACCGGTAGCTGCAGTTCTCGATCAAGTGGCGGTAAAAGATAAAGCCCGTTACCTGTTGATCGACTGTTTCGACACCATCGACCAGTCGCTTTCCGGCTCGATCAAATACTACGAATCAATTGATCTGCACGATGCCCGCCATCCTCAGACAATCCTCGCGTGGGGCATGAACGGCGCGGATTTGCCAGTCGCCAACGGTGCGCCGGTTCGCATGCGGGTAGAAAGGCAACTTGGATACAAACAGGCAAAATACATACGCAAAATCACATTGGTTGATGATTTCAAGCCATTTGGCGAAGGAAACGGCGGCTATTGGGAAGACAATGGCTATGACTGGTATGGCGGTATTTGACCATGATTTGTCGCGTGACAAACAGGTTCGCTTGAATTAGTTTGACCCAAGTCGAAGGTTCGCAAGGACTTTGACCGCACGCGGGAGAGAGCCGGAAACGGCCGCCGAAGGGGAAATCGCCCGAAATCTCTCAGGCAAAAGAACCGTGTGCGGTAAAGACAACTCTGGAAAGTCGGGGCAAAACCCCGCGCCGAAGGTGTAAGTGTCGCTGACAGAGTTCCAGCGGCGCGAGTCTCTCAGGCTTCAGACAGAGGGGCGGTAGGAGCGCGATCTTCGTGCTCAGCCGAACCGTGTCTGGAGAATCGCTTGACCGCAGAAACCCTTCGTGAACTGCCCCTGAAATCATTGCATGAAAATGCCGGTGCCAAATTTGGTGGCTTTGCCGGATGGTACATGCCGATCACTTACCCGCTCGGCGTGATGAAAGAACACCTGCATACACGCGAAAAGGCAGGCCTTTTCGATATATCGCATATGCAACTGTTTGAGTTGACAGGTACCAATGCAGATGCGGCGCTCGCAGCCACTTGCCCGGTTGATCCCGCTATAATCGAGAACGGTGAAAGCAAATACACGCTTCTTCTCAATGATCAGGCCGGCATCATCGACGATCTGATCGTTACCAGATACGCTGCCGACCGCTGGATCATCGTTGCCAACGCCTCACGCGCCGCAGTCGATGAAGCGCAAATCCGTGGCATCGTCGAAAGGCATGGGTGCAAACTTGAAGCGCTCGACCGCGTATTTCTTGCGGTCCAGGGCCCAACAGCAGTTGCCGCCGCAAAAGCTGCGGGCATAGACGGCACAGACCTGACCTTCATGCACGGCAAAGAGCAGGATGGGCTGATTATCACCCGCTCGGGCTATACCGGCGAAGATGGGCTGGAAATTGCGGTAAAGCCAGAAGACGCCGAAGCGTTGGCCGCCAAACTGCTGGCGCGGCCCGATGTCGAATGGATCGGTCTTGCCGCCCGCGACTCGTTGAGGCTTGAGTCCGGCTTGTGCCTTTACGGCAACGACATGGACGAAGCGACAACGCCGGTCGAAGCATCGCTTCTCTGGCCGATACCGAAAGCCCTGCGCGAGAGTGGAACATTCCATGGCGCAGACGCATTTCGGGCGGCGCTTGTAAAAGGTGCATCCCGCAAGCGTGTCGGCCTGAAGCCGGAGGGCAGGATGCCTGTGCGAAACGGTGCGCTACTGAGCGATGCCGATGGCAATGAGGTCGGCGTCATAAACTCCGGCGGCTTTGGACCGACCGTCAACCACCCGATTGCCATGGGCTACGTCAACAAGTCCGCACTCGACGTGGGCTCACTATTGTTCGCCGTTGTGCGCGGAAACAAAATTCCGGTTGCAGTCGCATCCCTCCCCTTCACTCCCCATCGCTATTTCAAAGGATAATCCAATGAGCAAAACCTATTTCACCGAAGACCATGAATGGCTCCGCGTCGAGGGCAATGTAGCAACGGTCGGCATCACCAAATTTGCGCAAGAGCAACTCGGCGATCTGGTGTTTGTCGACCTGCCCTCAACCGGCAAAGCGGTGACCAAGGGCGGCGCGGCTGTGGTGGTCGAATCCGTCAAGGCGGCATCCGATGTTTACGCGCCTGTCGATGGCTCGATCACTGAAGTAAACACCGCCCTGTCATCTGATCCGGCAATCGTCAATGGATCGCCGGAAGCCGATGGATGGTTATGGAAAATGACGCTCGCCAGCCCGTCGCAACTCGACGGGTTGATGGATGAAGCAGCCTATTTGAAAATGGTAGGGTGAAGAAAAAATGACAGCCCCGTTTTCCTCACGGCATATCGGCCCCTCCGACGCCGACCGCAAAGCGATGCTCAAGGCACTTGGCATCACGTCAGTCGAAACCATCATCAGCCAGACTGTTCCGGCCAACATACGTTTCGGCAAAGATCTTGATATTCCGGAAGCGGCGTCCGAAGCAGGCGCACTTGAAGAGCTTCACGAGAAACTCGCACAAAACAATGTGCTGAAAAGCTTCATCGGCCAAGGCTATCACGGCACCCATGTGCCGCCCGTCATCCAGCGAAACCTGTTTGAAAATCCCGCTTGGTACACAGCCTACACGCCCTATCAGGCGGAGATCAGCCAAGGTCGTCTGGAGTTGCTGTTCCACTTCCAGACGCTGGTTTGTGAACTGACCGGGTTGGACGTCGCATCCGCATCGCTTCTTGACGAGGCAACGGCTGTTGCTGAGGCCGTCGGGATCGCCGTACGTCACCACAAGGGCGAGCGCAGCCGGATTATCATTGCGGGCGCTCTGCATCCGCAGGTGACCGACGTTATCGAAACCCGCGCCGCACCGCTTGGCCTGACAATTGAGTGCGAGAACATCGACTCAAAGACCGCAGCGGTGATCGTGCCCTGGCCGGATACCTATGGCGTTTATGGCGACTTTGCCGACACCATAAAGCAAGCCAAGGCTGTGGGTGCATTGGTTATCGCCGTATGCGATCCGCTGGCGCTCGTTGTGACAGAAAGCCCTGCCTCATGGGGCGCAGACATTGCTGCAGGCACCATGCAGCGCTTTGGTGTGCCCATGGCATTTGGCGGTCCCCATGCCGCATACCTTGCGGTGACCGATGCACTGACCCGTTTGATGCCGGGTCGACTTGTTGGCCAATCGGTTGATACTAAGGGTCGCCCGGGGTACCGCCTCGCCTTGCAAACGCGTGAGCAACACATTCGCCGAGACAAGGCGACATCCAACATCTGCACCGCGCAAGCCCTTTTAGCCAACATGGCGGCGGCTTATGCGGTCTGGCACGGTCCGGAAGGCCTTGCCGAAATCGCAACCCATGTTCACAGCCTTGCAAGTCGCTTTGCTTCGGCAGTGACAGAAGGCGGCAATGCCGTGGTCGGCCACGTCTTCTTCGACGCGGTGACTGTTTCCGTGCCGGGCCGCGCTGCGGCGATTGCACAAGAAGCGGAACGCGGTGGCCGCTTTATCCGCCCGCTCGACGCTGACCGGTTGGCTGTATCTTTTGATGAGGCCTCCAGTGAACTCGATGCATTTGAACTGGCCGAACTCTTTGGTGCGTCCTCGCTCCCGGCAGAAGCAGAAACCCGGCTCCCTGCGCCACGCAATGGCAAATTCCTGACGCAGCCTGTGTTCCATGAAAACCGATCGGAAACGCAGATGATGCGCTTCTTGCGCCGTTTGGCAGACAAGGACCTTGCACTTGATCGCGCAATGATCCCGCTGGGTTCCTGCACGATGAAGCTGAACGCCGCAGCCGAAATGATGCCGGTTTCGTGGCCTTCCGTTGCAAATCTCCATCCGTTCGCCCCGGACAAGCATACCAAGGGCATCCTCGAAATGATTGCGGAACTTGAAAACTGGCTGTGCGAAATCACCGGCTTTGCAGCCGTCTCGCTTCAGCCGAACGCCGGCAGCCAGGGTGAATATGCCGGGCTTCTCGCCATTCGCGCCTATCATGCCTCGCGTGGACAAGCCCACCGCAATGTCTGCCTCATTCCGTCATCTGCGCACGGCACCAATCCGGCGAGCGCATCAATGGTCGGGTTTGATGTTGTCGTGGTCAAGTGCACTGAACTTGGCGAAGTCGACGTGGATGATTTGAAAGCAAAGGCCGCGCAATACACCGACAGACTTGCAGCATTGATGATCACCTACCCGTCAACGCATGGTGTGTTTGAGGAGACCATCAAGGACATTTGCGCCATCATCCATGATCACGGCGGACAGGTGTATCTGGACGGCGCGAACCTCAACGCGCTGGTGGGGCTTGCGCGCCCCGGAGACATTGGCGGTGATGTTTGCCACATGAACCTGCACAAGACATTTGCCATCCCGCATGGCGGCGGAGGACCGGGTGTGGGGCCAATTGGCGTTGCAGCGCATTTGAAAAAGTTCCTGCCGGGCCACATCACGCGTAAATCGCGCCTGGCAGTCTCAGGTGCACCATGGGGCAGCGCGGGCATATTGGCGATCTCTTGGATGTATATCCGGATGCTCGGCCCGGACGGGCTTCGCAAGGCATCGGAGAACGCCATACTTTCGGCAAACTATATCGCAGAGCGCCTGTCATCGCATTTCCCGGTTCTTTACAAGGGCAAGAGCGGCCGGGTGGCACACGAGTGTATCTTCGACTTCCGCCCGTTCAAGGAAACCGCAGGTGTTAGCGTTGAGGATGTTGCCAAGCGTCTTTCAGATTATGGCTTCCATGCACCGACGATGTCCTGGCCGGTGGCCGGCACACTGATGGTGGAACCGACGGAATCCGAACCGAAGGTCGAACTGGACCGCTTCTGTGACGCGATGATTTCAATTGCTGCGGAAATTCAGTTGGTGGCTGATGGAAAGATGTCCAAGACAGACAATCCCTTGGTCAATGCGCCGCACACTGCGGAAGAAGTGACAGCGGATGTCTGGGATCACCCCTACTCGCGGTCAACGGCTGCGTTTCCAACTGGTGTGGAGCAATCAGCGGTAAAATACTGGCCGCCGGTATCGCGCATCGACAACGTATATGGAGACCGTAATCTGGTCTGTTCCTGCCCGCCGATTGAGGCAATTGCTGTTTGACAATCAAAGCCCGACTGTGTCGCCGGGCTTTTTTTACATGGCGCCTACGAGCTTCAGATTGGCCTGAATGCGCGGATTATTTGGCATCGCCGCGGCGGCTTCGTTGAGCAGCTTCAAGGCGCCCTTCTTGTCACCGCGCAGCAGATGAGAATATCCAAGATTGGAAACGATCTGCGGTTTGCGGCCAGCGACTTTGAACAGTGTTTCATAGGCCCGGTCAGCGAAATCAAACCGACCCAGTTCATCATACGACGCCGCAAGGCCCATCCATGCTTCCGCATCATCGGCTCGGGTTTCGACCGCTTTGCGGAAATGCTGCTCAGCCAAACCGTAATTTGAATCGAGGAACTGTTCCTTGCCGCGCAGAGTTTCGGTGGCTGCCGGCTTTTGCAGATTGATCGAGGTTGTTTTTGTTCCGTCGACGCCCGCTGTCTGGCAACCTGCCAAAGCAACCGTTATCGCAATCACCGCCATGCGGATCTTGTTCATTGACGCTATCCCCTGTGTATCCCGCCCTTTTCGGGTCGCTTATGAGGACACTGTACGCGGGGGATTTTAAGGGACGCCAAACAGACGTGATTAAGATTTGGTCACTGCATTACAAAGAATTTTCTTGGATAACGAAGAGTAACAGCCGTGGCTGATCAGTCTCCGTTGGACAGGCGCGCAATGATGGGAATAACCGCAATCAGCATGACAACGGGCAGAATGCACATGGTCACCGGAACAGACATTTTCGCCGGAAGCGAGTGGGCTTTTTCTTCGGCAATAGACATGCGCTTGTGGCGCATCTCGTCAGAGAACACACGAAGCGCGCCGCCAAGACTGGTGCCAAGTTCACGCGACTGCTGAAGCAATGTTGCGAAGGAGCGCACCTCATCAAGCCCAAGGCGATCGGACAATGCTTTCATTGCATCATCAAGCGAACGACCAGCACGCAGCTCTATCGAAAGCAGCGAGAGATTTTGGCTAAGTGACGGATAGGTCTTGGTAATTTCGCGAGAGACACGTTCAATTGCAGCTTCCAGACTCATCCCCGCATCTGCGCAGACGATCATCAAATCCATGAAGTCTGGGAAACCGTTCTTGTATTCTCGTGTCTTTGCTTTGGCCTGTTGAGCAAGCCAGATGTTTGGCGAAAAATACCCAAGCCCGGCAATCGTCGAAATCATTGTCCAGCGGCGCATGGCTGCAACATCGGAATAGTAGAGGCTGATTACGGCATAGGCAGTAAGAAAAGCAAAAGCCAAAATCACAATGCGCGCAACGAAAAAGTAGCCGGGCGCCTTTGGGTCCATATAGCCAGCCTGGATCAGTTTGGCACGCAAACGGGCGACAGTTTCAGGGTCGCCTTTTGCATAAAACTCCTGGGCTTTCTTCAGTGTCTTTTCCGAAAGAATGACATCTGCCTTTTTATGGACTTCCTTGACTTCTTGCTTGCCTGCCTCCGCAAGCGGCGAAATGCGCAGTCGTTTTTGAACACCACCACGCTCGGTGCGGCTGTTGGCGACCCAGTAAATGACGATGAACAGCCCTGTTGCCAACATGCCAACGGCCATCGGAACCATCGAGTCCGGCTTTAGTGCTGAAAGGAGGGACAGAATGTTTTCCATGCGTCAGAACTTGAAATTGGCCATACGGGCCATGATGAAATTACCAAGGCCAAGCCAGAAACCGGCAAAGCCAAGTAGATACCAGGTCGTGTCATATTGCGTGGCCTCACCATAATATTCAGGCATGAAAACCAGCAAAACTGCCATCAACAAACACGGGACAGCCGTGAGGATATAGGCAGACGCCCGGCCTTCCGCCGAGATCGCGCGAATTTTGCGTCGCAGCTTGCCCCGCTCCCGGATAACCTTTGAAAGCCCATCGAGAATTTCCCGCAGGTTACCGCCTGTCGAGGTCTGAATGGCGACTGCAGTGATGAACAGTGGCATGTCTTCCTGGCCGACGCGGTCGTACATGCTGGACAAAGCGGTCACCATGTCAGCGCCATAGGTGATTTCATCGGCCACAAGACCAAACTCGGTACCAATCGGATCCGGCAATTCGCGCCCGACCATGCTGAGTGCAACGGGAACCGGATGGCCTGCTTTTAGACCGCGGGTCATCAAATCGAGAGCCTCTGGCAATTGCGTTCCGAAAATCTTGTGCCGCTTCTTGCGCATCCGCCGCAAAGTCATGAAAGGAACCAGCAATGCCAAGGGTACAAACGCCATCGCCGCGTACAAATTCTGACCTGTCTTGAAAGCGCCAAATGCCGCAAGGCCAAGCGCAACCAGCGATGTTATGCCCAAAAACTTGGGCATCGGCATTGTCAAACCAGATTGAATACGTAGCGTTTGCAATGACTTGAAGGAAAGCCATGAAAAGCGGCCCTCTTCCAGGCCACGCTCTTTGCGAAGCTGAACCAGCACGTCTCGCTGGGTCATGTCTTTCTTGGAAATCTTCATCCGGCGATTGATCGCCTCACGGCGATCAGCCTTCTGGGCTACCAGAAGATAAGCAGCCTCGGCAATCATGATGCCGCAAATCGCAGCCGCCGCGTAAACCAGATAGATGGATGACGATCCGCTGAACATCATCAATCCTTTGGTCTGCCAGGCTCGAAATAGCCGCCGGGAAACTCAATGCCCATCGCCTTGAGATGCTCCAGAAAGCGCGGACGTATGCCCGTTGCCTCAAAGTGCCCGACAATCTTGCCATCGGACTCTGTCGCAGTGCGCACGAATTTATAAATTTCCTGCATCTGAATGACGTCGCCTTCCATGCCAGTGATCTCGGCAATAGAGGTGATCTTGCGCTTGCCGTCCGAAAGGCGGGTCAGTTGAACAATCAGCCCGATAGCTGAAGAAATCTGACTGCGGATTGATTGGACAGTCATCGGCATGCCGGTCATGCCCAACATCTGCTCCAGGCGGGAAACAGCGTCACGCGGCGTATTGGCATGGATCGTCGCCATCGAGCCCTCGTGACCGGTGTTCATGGCTTGAAGCATGTCAAAAGCTTCCTCGCCACGTACTTCGCCAAGGATCACGCGGTCGGGCCGCATGCGGAGCGCATTCTTTACCAGATCACGCTGGCGAATTTCGCCATTGCCTTCGACGTTTGCCGGACGTGTTTCCATGCGGGCGACATGCGGTTGCTGCAACTGCAACTCGGCTGCATCTTCAATGGTGATCAGACGTTCGTCGTCAGGAATAAACGCCGAAAGCGCATTGAGCATCGTCGTTTTGCCGGTACCCGTACCGCCGGAAATGATCGTAGTGATGCGGGCATTGACCGCAGCAGCAATGACCTCGGCCATCGGTTGCGTCAGTGCGCCGAAATCCACAAGTTTGTGAAGGCCAAGCTTATTCTTGGAGAATTTGCGGATTGAAACCAACGGACCATCAACACCGACAGGCCGGATCGCCGCGTTAAAGCGGGAACCATCAAGCATGCGCGCGTCACACATTGGCTGTGACTCATCAATGCGACGGCCGACTGCTGCAACGATCTTATTGACGATGCGCACAAGATGCGCTTCGTCCTTGAAAGGAATATGGACCGGCACCAGCTTGCCGCCGCGCTCGACAAAACAATTCTCGTGACCGTTGATCAAAATATCCGAGATCGTCGGGTCTTTGAGCAATGGCTCAAGCGGGCCAAGACCGACCATTTCATCAACAATGTCATCTACCAGCGCATCAAGTTCCGCAACGTTCAAAGCCAAACGCTCCTCGCGCACCTGCTCCGACACGAACGACAGAATTTCGCGCCGGACATCTTCGACAGGCATGCGTTCAAGCGCTGGCAGATTGAGTTCTTCAATCAGTTTCTTGTGCAAACGCACCTTTGCATCAAGTACGCGATCATTGGCGCGCGTCTGCGTTGGTGCAACGGCAGCCGGAACTTTGGCATCCATATGGGATGAGCGCGGAATTTGAACTTCCTTCGCCTGCTCAACCTTGGCCGCAGCCGTGTTAATCGACTCTTGTGAAGGCTTCTTTTGAAGGACTGAAAAACGGCTCGAAACACTCATTGCTGCTGGACCCCGAACCGGAATTAACCGGCTTTCCTCAAGAAAGATTTGCCCATCTGCAACAGGCTGCGCTTGCGCGTCTCAACAACCGCGACCTCTTCCGGCAAAATGATCTTGCGCAAATCCTGAATGACATTGGCATTCGGATCGATCTGATGCAGCGGGACACCACGGTCCACTGCTTCACGAACGAGGCGATAATTGTTTGAAACACCACCCACGAAATGTTCGCCAAGCACAGCCTCGACATCCGCCTGACGAATACCGTTTTCAAACGTGCGCTTTTCAAACCGGTTGACGATCACGTTTGGTTTGATCTGCTTGTTGGTGTTGTGAAGAATGGCTTGTATCAGCCGCTGCGTATGACGAAGGCATGGCACTGTCATCTCGCTGACAATGTACAATTTGTTCGAACCAAGCAGCACTGTTTCTGTCCATGGGAACCAGGTGCGCGGCATGTCGATAACGACATTGTCGAAATAGGCAGAAACAAGATCCAGCATCCGCACAACGACTTCGGCGTTGAAGGAGCGCATTTCTGTCGGCTGCACTGGAGCGGCGAGAACACAAAGGCCGCTCTCATGCTTTGAAAGCATCACATCCAGAAGATGCCGATCAAGGCGCTCCGGCTGATTTTCGATTTCGGTGATGTCAAAGCGTGGTTCAAGATCGAGATATTCCGCACAGACGCCCTGCTGAAAATTGAGGTCAACAACACATGTGGATGAAGCGCGATGCGCCGAATTGTGCAGCAAAAAAGCAGTTTCGATTGCCATCGTGGTAGAACCGACGCCGCCTGCCGCCGGCATGAACGTATAAATCTGCGCCTCGGCAACTTCGTTCTTTTCCGGACCCTTCAGCGCGCGGATGCATGAGCGGACCAGATCAGCTGTGGATATCGGCTTCACTAAAAAATCGGAAACCTGCATTTGGACAAGAATGCGAACAGCAGCGGCATCAAATTCCTGGGTGACAACAACGACGGGCATGCGGCTGTCGAGGCGGCGCATAATGCGCTGGAGCGACTCCAGTTCATCAATCTTGCGCGTATTAAGATCAACAATCGCAACAGCGCATTCCATCTCCTGAAGGTCGCCGCGCAATTCAGTTACGTTCTTCTCGATGACACGCAGCTCGATGCGGTCAGCAGAAGCAAAAGCTGCCCGCGTTTCTTGAACAAACGCACTGTCTTGCGAAACAATAGCAATCCGCTTTGATGAATCTTCGCCCATATCCCTGCCCTGCTTTTCTTGTTTTACGGGTTTGCTGCAGTGGTCGCTGCCGGTGTCGCAGATGGCTTGCCGGCATCGCCACCACGGCTGTTCGGGACAACGATATCCGTGTCCTCGACGCCAGCCGGCCATGGATCAATGATTTGCAGTGCCGTGTTTGTGGCAATCGAATCGCCTGCACCAAGAGTAGGCCCTTCGGTCCGCAAAAGGTCATCCTTGGCGCAGCTGGACAGAAGCACTCCGGCGGCCAGAACTGAAATGAGGATCGCGCGTTTCATTATGGGATGCCTTTCAGTTCGCATCGGACAAATCGAGGAAGTGCCCGGCACCAGGTGCTGCCGAAAGTTTCGCAGCGCCGCCTTTTGCCCGGTTGGTATCCGAGACTTTGATCTGATCAACATTGCCTACAAACAGGTCCGCATTGCTGGGCGGCAACGTGCTGTCAAATGGAGTTGCCATTTTCTTTGAAGGATCGACCGGGCGCACGAGATGCGGCGTCACGATGATCACGAGATCGGTTTCACGGCGCTGATAGCTCTTGCTCGAAAACAGCGAGCCTATCACCGGCGCTTTGCCCAGACCCGGCAAGCGATCAATGCCGACATCGTTGAAAGTTTGCAGCAACCCGGCCATCATGAAGCTTTGGCCGCTTTTAAGATCTACAGATGTCTGCGCACGCCGCACGACAAAGCCCGGAATGGAAATTCCGTTCGGGCCCTTGTAAGAAGAAGTCGTATCGATTGCTGAAACTTCCGGCGCGATATCCAGCGATATCAAGCCATCTGCAAGAACGGTGGGCGTGAAATCGAGGCTGACACCGTATTTCTTGAATTCAATCGTGACTGCGCCGCCGGTCTGCGCAACCGGTATCGGGAATTCGCCACCGGCAAGGAAGCTGGCCTTTTCACCCGAACGGGCAATGAGGTTTGGCTCTGCCAGACGACGGGCCAACCCTTGTGTTTCAAGCGCGTCAATCTGCGCGTCGATTTGCAGACCGCCCATAACGAACTGACCGATGACCTGCCCTGCGCCGGCCAGATTTTGATCAGTAAAGCCATCAAAACCGCCATCAAAGCCGCCGATGCCTTGAATGAAATTGGCACCTGCCTTGACACCGAGCTTGGTGATCGACTGGCGGTTGATTTCAACAAAGCGAACCTGCAACTGAACTTGCTGCGAAGACGTCACGTTCACGGAGTCGATAACTTCATTGCCCTCATTGAACTGCTTGGCAATCTTGTTCGCCTTTTCAGCGCCGACCTTGTCCTTGGCGGCGCCGGACAGAACGATTTGGCCGTTGGCCGTCGAAGCCTTGATCGTTGAACCCGGCACGTTCTGCTGGATAGCTGCGTTCAACTGCTGTGTATCGTAAGTGACTTCAACATCAACCGAACCAATCAGTTTTTTGTTTTCGTCGAAGAGCGCAATGCCTGTGGTACCAAGTTTGTGGCCAAGAACATAAAAGGACTGATTGGTCAGCGGCGTGACATTGGCAACTTCCGGATCGCCGACCACAATTTCTGCAAAACCCTTGTCAAGCCGGATGGTGCGTGGCTTGCCTTTTGCAATTTTGATCGATCGCGTTTTTCCTGCCGTAACATTGATAACGCCGTCATCTGCAAATGCGTTCGACGTTATTGCCAAAGGGAGAACAAGTCCGGCTAGTGCCAGACCGATCCCCATCCATTTACCCATTCCCCGAGCCCGCATGTCTTGCCCCTAAGTCCATGATGTCGCTGTTCAAGCGATCAGTTGTTTGCGCCTGTCGGCGTCTTGATTTGGTTGCCTTGCTCATCAATCACCGAAAATGTCTCTTCGACGTGTCCGCGTGTGACGACCAGGGACTTATATTTCGACCCTTCGTTTTCCAGTGAAAGTATGGACGGCGTTGCTGTGGTCGTTGCGGCGACAGGCTTTGCCTGTTCCTTGTCCAGATTTGACGAGGTGAAAGTCGCATTGCCCGCTGCTGCTGCATCGCCCGCCGAGCGCAGCAACAAATAAAGCGTGCCCAATTGCTGAGCGAGAGCAACTTTCTGGGCATCATCCGTTGACACTTCGACAGTGATTGACCGGGCCACTGTTGCTTGAACTGCAGATTGATCGGCACTTTGATCGGTAGTCAACACTTTGACATTCTGGAGGATAACTTCGGAAGCCAATTCGGAAGTCGGCTGACCGGTGGAGGCGGTTACCTCTTCCGAGTTGGTGACAGCCTTCGGCGCTGCATTCTTCTGCCGTGTCAAAAGAACATCGACGCGGTCGCCCGGAGTTACAAAACCGGCAACACCGGTTATATCGTCAACGCGAATTGAAACAGCACGCATGCCGGTTTCGAGGAGATTGGAAAGTGACGCGCGGCCATCTTTGCCAGAAAGTTTTGAAAGCAGGATCGGTTCATTTGGCGCAAGCGGTGCAAGCACCAAGCGCTTGCCGCCAGCAGTTAGCTCGGCAAAGGAACTGAATGAACCCTCAGGCAACGAACTTGTCGGCCAGTCGACTTCCTGAACGCTTTCGGCCGTGACTTCCATACCGTATTTCAGGGCGGTTGAGGCAACCAGAAGCTTTCTCGTTTCCACCGCGGGCAAAGCAGGTGCTGCCGCCGTTTCAGTCTTGGGCGTTGAAACCATAGTTTGTGATTTGACAAACCGATCGGCAACGAAAATGGACAGGCCGCCGAATACGACCGCCAAGCCTACCATTGGTATAAGTTTGCCCTTCACATCTCGCCCCTGTGCAACGCGGTTCTCCGCTTGAGTGCATCATCGGTGAAAATCCTAAAGAGTTGGGTAAAAACTGTGCAGAAATGGGTCAATCATTGCCTATGGTTAGCAAGCTGTTGACAATAACAACCTGTAAGGGAAGTGGTGCAAAAACCGCTTGCAGGTCGCAACCTTCAGCCATCCGTGGCATTGTTTACTGCTGATTCGCATGCCGTAAGCCTCCCGAGGATTGAATGACCGTCTCGACTGATTTGTTTGGTGCCATGCCAGAACCGGCTCCGCGCCCTGTGGTACAAACGACCAAGCCGGCTGCTCCAGCAGTTGCGG
>JANMEX010000519.1:0-14191 GCA_031377485.1 Phyllobacteriaceae bacterium | reverse complement strand
GCGCTGAGCTGAGAAATCAGGCAAAACAATTGAAGGCTATTCCCTGTTAATTCCCTGTTTCCGGCGTAATCACGCTGAGACCGGTTCGCAGTATAAACCCTGCACAGCCAGCCTTTTTCAGTTTCCGGCTGCCATTTCGCCCCTCCCGAGATCGGCATTGTCACGGCGGCTATGCGCGGGTATTGGCCAAGGGCTCAAGTGCGCCAAAACCATTGACCATAGCGGAATTTGTGCCACGATACTTTCATGACCGAATATGAACTTTTGCGCATCATAACGTTCCTGGAGCGGCTGCGTTCGCCTTATGACAACCTTCTGAAAATTGCAGAGCCGGATGCCAATTGGAACATCGCACTGTATCTGGTCAAACATCACCTGCGCGGCGAGAGGGTGACAATGTCGTCGTTGGCTCTGGCGGCCAACGTGCCCTTCGCAAGCGCCATGCGCCGTATTCACAAACTGATCGATGATGGCGACATTGAATTGCGCGAGCGCGGTCCGACCGGAAAATCCCACTATCTTGAACCGAGCCGCAAGCTCACATCAAGTTTTGTCGATTATGCCGTCAAGGTGAAATCTCTGTTGGCCGATACGTTCGGGTTAAAGTCCGGGAACAACAATTCGGAAGACTATTATTTTGGCGGATCCTACTTTGCCAGCCAAATTATCCCACCTTTGGAAATCATGGAGAACCGAAAGGATGCGAGCCATGATTTGCGGTTCCTTTTGCATGACGATAATTATTTCGCCAGCATGCGGGACATGTGGTCGGACTTTCGCAGCAAGCTCTCGGCCCGGAAAAATTTCAAACTTTTAAGTCTGCCGGAGTTGCGCGACGAGGTATTTGCCAATGCCCGCCGGAAAGAAAGCCAGTATGACGTAATCGCCGTCAACATGCCCTGGCTTGGCGAAAGCGTCGTCAACAATGTCGCCCAACCGCTTACGGAATTTCTGAAAACCAGCAGCATCAACCCGCTCGATTTCCATCCCAATATTTGGGCGACCGGCAGTTGGAACAAGACCCAGTACGGCATTCCGATCTATTGCACCATCGAAGCGCTATCACTTCGAAAAGACTTGTTTGAAGAACAAGGCCTGCATCAGCCGACAACGTTTGAAAAAGTAATCGATGCTGCCAAAGCACTTCATAACCCAAAGCGTGGCATGCAAGGCGTGGTCTGGAATGCAGCCAAAGGTATGCCGATAGCGCACTCGTTCATGTTTTTCATGGGTTGCTGCGGCAGCCCCGTGATCGATATACCCGCCCCTCGCCTCCATGTGGATTACAGCAAGCTCAAGGGTGAAGCGATGCGTCCGCGCATTTTTAGCGAGTCAGGCCGGCACACGCTTGAATACATGCACGAACTTCTTGCGGTTTCTCCGCCGGACATTTTGTCGATCGACTGGAACAAGGCACTTGAATATTTCATGAGCGGCCATGCCGCCATGATCTACTGCTGGACCATGCGCGCTGCGCGCTTTGAGTATGACATTCATTCTGTCGTGAAACGCAAGGTTGCCTACCATCCCCATCCGCATGGGCCGGGCGGTGCAAGCGTGTCGCCGATTGGTGGATTTCTTCTTATGGTGCCAGCGTCACTTCCGCCTGAAAGGGCGCGGCTCGCTTTTGATGCAATTTCATGGATGGCATCGCCTGCTGCAATGAAGGAGCATGTGAAAAACGGATTTCCGGTGGCGCCGCGCTTTAGCGTCAGTGCCGATCCGGAAGCAGCCGCAAGCACGCCAATCGTCAGTTTCGTCGATAAATTGGCCAAACAAAACAAAATACAGAATTGGCAAAGACCTCCGATCCCTGAGTATTACGCGATCGAGAAAATACTTGGAGAAGAGATTTTCGCGGCGCTGAACGGGGATTGTACCGACAAGGAAGCCCTGACCCGAAGCCAGAACCGTGTCGATGCCGCGATGCGTGAGGCGGGGTATTATTGAGGATCAATTCTACCGCCAGAAGGCTGCAACAGGCCAGATTTCAATCCTTTGCGGACCAAATCCGATTGGGAGTATCGGCTTCATAGCCGAGCCTTTTGAAGCTTACGAATTCCAGTGACTGACCCCAGGGCGCGTTGAAATAGACCCATGTGAGGCCCGCCAAAGGTCCTTCGGTTACTTCATTAGGGCCATCAAGAAATTCAATGCCTTTGGCTTTCAGTCGTGCGACGGTAGCGTAAGTGTCTTCCACTTCAATTGCGATGTGCGCGCCGCCTATCTCGGAGTTGCGCTTTGGACGCGCCTGGCTGTCTTCACCGGAGTATTCGAAAAGCTCCAGACTCGTCCCGTCCCCGCAACGCAGGAAAACCAGATCCTTGATACGGGTGTGAGCAGGCGTACCCAAGCGATGCGTCATGAAATATTCGTCGACATTGAAGGGCCCGGTTGAAAATACCTTCACCGCATCGAAAACCAGCTCAAAGAAAGTCACCGCCTCTTTCAAGTTAGGTACGGTGATACCAATATGGTGCATCCCAAGTACTTTACTGGCCATTTGTGTCTCCTGTTCGATTTCAGAACAAATGTAAAATCAGGCTGCGGCTCGTTTGCGGACTGTTGAATAAATAAGCGCGGAAATCACAATCAGCGCACCTTGGAATACATATTGGTAGGTCTGGGAAAAGCCGAGGAATGTCACCGCATTCAGTACCTCTGTCGCGAGTACTGCGCCCAGCATCGTACCAATGAATGTTCCTCGCCCGCCGCTGAGACTGGTGCCGCCAAGAACTACAGCCGTGATGCTTGCCAGCGTGTAATTCACACCTTGCCGCGGATCGCCAACGCCAATTTGCGTCATCAGCATCACAGCGCCGACAGCGGTCAGCAAAGATGACGCGATGTAACCGGCCACGAAAGTGCTTTCGACCCGGATGCCTATGCGGCGCGCCGATTCTTCATCCGAGCCAATTGCCCGCAAGCTCCAGCCAGAGCGCCATTTGCGCAGGACATATTCGCAAAAAATAGCCGTCGCCACCAAGACGATGAAGGCTGCCGGAATGGGTCCGAACTGCCAGGTAATTTTTTCAACGACATTAAAGTTGATGTAACCGTCCGGCACATCACGCAGCAGAAAACTCATGCCTTGCAAACCGATATACATGGCCAGCGTTGCGGCAATTGGCGTAAAATTCGCAAACCTGATCAAAAGTCCGTTGATAGTCCCCACAGTCAACGCGCCGGCAAACATCAACAGGAAGCCTACGGTAATCATCACCGTAGACTTGTCATCATTGATGAAGAACGAGGCGACCACCACAAGAAAACCTGCGAGCGGGCCAACCGACAGATCGATTCCGCCCATCAACAGGGCGACTGTTTGTCCAAGCGCTATGAATCCCAATGCTGTGGCCAGCAAAAGGATATTGTAGATATTGAAAGACGAAAAGAAATTTGCGTTCTGGCTGTAGACGTAAAGTCCCAACAGGATGGTTACGAGAGCGAGAGGGACAGCGGGAGCATTGTCAGACTGCAGAAAATGCCGCCACCCAGCTTTGGCGGGACGGCTTCCATCAGCGCTGCTACCGCCAGCGTGGTGTGTGCTTGCATTCACTGCCGCGGCAACAATGCGTTCCTCAGAAACATCTTGACCCGTGAGTGTTTCGACGATCCTACCACGCGACAAAACGATAACCTTGTCGCAAAGCCCTTCGAGTTCGGCTGCGTCGGAAGAGTTGACGATAACCGGCGTGCCGGAACTCGAGACTTCGCGCAGGATGCGATAGATTTCAGCTCGTGCGCCAACGTCAACGCCTTGGGTTGGCTCATCAGCAATAATGAGACCAGGCTCTGACAGGAGCGCACGCGTCATAACCACTTTTTGTTGGTTCCCACCGGACAGTGAAAGTATTGGCGCTTCCATACTGGGCGTTTTGACTGCCAGTGATTGAAATGTCGTCGAAACCTGCTCCAACTCGAGGTTCCGGTTCATGATTCCGTTGACAGCAAATTTATCAAGGGACGCAAACGATGCGTTTTCGCGCACCGTCAGACCGGAAGCCAAACCTTCGGTGTGCCGGTCTGACGGCATGAAGGCGGCTTTATGCAAGAGGTCTTTCGGGCTGATCGTGCGTCCGTTAAGACTGATGGCACCATCAGATGACTGAAGGCCAGCTAGCGCCCGCATCAGTTCGGGTTGGCCATTGCCAGCCACGCCGGCGACACCAACTATCACGCCCCTCGATACATCGAAGGACACGTCCTTAAAGCCTTTGCCGCTGAGCGACCGGGTTGAAAAAATTACTTCTTTGGTAGCGGCTTCCAACTTCGGGGGAAATGCCGATCCAAGGGTGCGGCCAATAATCATGGCCAGAAGGTCGGCATCGCTGATCTCGTTGACCAGCGCAACACCGCGAACACGTCCGTCTCTCAAAACAGTTACACGATGTGCGATCTGGCGAAGTTCGGCCAGACGGTGGGTTATGTAAATTACAGACGTTCCGGATTTGACGACGTCTCTAATCCTGTCGAAAAGCATATCGGTCGCATCTTGATCAAGCGACGCGGTCGGCTCGTCAAGAATCAGAACCTTTGGCTTGATCGCCAGAGCCTTGGCGATTTCAAGCAATTGCTTTTGTGCCACCGTCAAAGCGTCAGCGCGCGTGCGCAACGGCACGTGCAGTCCCACTGCGTCCATCATTTCCCGAGCGACCAACTGGGCTGGTCTGCCTTGAAACAAGGCTGCGGGAAGAGCCACTTGCAGATTTTCGAGTACCGACAGATCGTCAAGTATTGCCGGGTGCTGAAATGATATTGCAATGCCCAATGAAGCGGCAGTTTCCGGCGACATATGCCAGATACGCTCTCCTTCAAAAGCGATCTCGCCCAGCGTTGGATTTGCTGTACCCGATATGATGTTCATCAGGGTCGATTTTCCGGCCCCGTTTTCACCGAGAATCGCGTGAACTTCACCGGCATAAAATTCGACGTTAACGTCGCGCAGCGCGGGAACGCCGGAGTAGTATTTTGAAATGCCGGACAGCCGAATAGTGACGTCACCATGAGATGATGCGCCTGCCGCCGCTTTCGCCTTTACCTTTATTTCTTGTACCGTCACGACACCAATTCCGCATTGGAAAGCCACCTCGCGTGGCTCTCAAAAAGCATGTGCCCCGGAAAAATCTCTCTTTCCGGGGCGCAAATCAGATTATTTGGTTACGGCCTTTGCCTGATCTTCAGCAGACAATTCGGACGACAAATAGATCGATCCTGGAAGATCTGCACGGCACTGGACTTTGCCCGATACTGAATCTTCAAAGACTGGTGCTTTGAAAATCTGTTCTTCAGGCATTTTGCCGCCGGTGGCAGCAGCGACGGCCCACTGAACAGCCAGACGGACGTTGTCGTTGCCGGTTGCTACTGTGAACAGCTTGAAGTCAGGATTTGCTTCGTGGTTGTCTGTCCAGAAACAACCCAGCGAGTTGCCGTCAGATGTGGCAAGTGCCGGAATTGAACGGCCGGACTTCTGGAACAGCGGAAGTGCGCCGACGAGCGAGGGACCGAAATCAGAAATGATGACGTCGATCTTGTCATTCTTGGCGATTTCAGCAGTCAGAACTTTCTGCGTCAGAGCCGGATCCCAGTTTGTCACATCGAACGGTTCGGCGTTGAGGAACTTGTATTCAGGCCCAAGCACCGACTTGAGACCGGCCAGTTCGTCAATGCCTTGGCTGTTGCCAGCCGGGCCGCTCAGGAAAAGCATGTTTCCGCCCTTTGGCAGAATGCTCTTGATCCAATTGCCCCAGCTCACGCCATCATCCTTGAACGATGAGCCAATGAACTTTGTATAGTTCTTGCCTTCTTCGCCACCGACATTGACACGGTAAGGCACGATGACCTTGCCAGCCTTGAAGACGCTCGTGATCGCAGGCAACATTGCCGGTCCGGCATCGCCAAATACCACCAGAGCATCAACGCCTTTTGCGGCCATGCCTTTGATGTCCGAGATCGACTTTTGCGTATCACCCTGGCCATCGGCATATTCGTAACCGGTGATGCTTGGGCAAAGTTCGGCAGTCTGCTTGCCGGACGCCGTTGTAACCTGACGCCAGCTGTTTCCACCGTAGCCATCCAGCAAGGCGATCGTTGCCTTGTTCGGGCCGCACCACGAGGGTGTTTCGGCCTGTGCCTGCGTCGAGCAAGCAAGGCCTATCATAGCCGTCGCAGCAGCGAGTGCCAATTTAAGTTTGTTGTGTGTGTGTTCCATTTTCTTCCTCCAGTTATATTTTTTTGGTCTGCGTAGTTAGGTTTACTGTCCACCGGACAGAGTAAACGCCGATCCCAAAACCCAAGGCCAATGCCTGGATGATGGTTTGAGCCGAATAGGGAACTCCAACTGCGAGTGCGAATTGGCTCAATTGGTTCAAAAAGAATGCCGCTATGACGGTCGAGACCGGAAAGCCACGCCCGCCAAGCAGCGATGTGCCGCCCAGAACAACAACTGCAACGGAAGGCAGCAGCAGGGAATCCCCCTGAAATGCCGTTGGTTCACGGGTGATACCGGCGATAAGAATGCCCGCCACGCAGTAGAGTATTTGCGCAAGGACGTAGGCCATAAGCTGGTGGTGCTGCACGCGAAGTCCGGCCGCCCGTGCGGCCAATGGATTGGCACCCACCGCCTCGAAGCGCCGGCCAACGACAGTCTTTTTCAGCATGAAGGAAACAATCAACAGCGCCGCAAGAGCGAAATAGACTGAGTTCGGAATGCCGAATGTTTCTCCGCCTGCAATATCGGCAAGCAATGTGGTCGTGGTTCTGGGCACTCCACCGGAAACAGCAAACACGCCGCCGTAAAGCAAAGCGTTGACACCGATCGTCGCTATGATTGCATTGAGTTTGAAAAAGCTGACGAGCACGCCATTGGCCAAGCCAGCCAAAATGGCAAAGCCGAGCGCCATCAAAACAGCGGGCAAAAGCATTGCGTTATCGCCGGATGGAAGATGGGTGGAAACGACGACCGCGAGAGACACCGCGCCAGCCAAAGAAAGATCAAAACCGCCTTGTTGAACAACCAAAAGCTGCCCAAGTCCGACTATCGCGATGACGGATGCAAACGGAAGACTACCTGACAGGGCTCCCAACGAGACGCTTGATGGGGCGAAAATCAAGCATGCAATGATAAGCACGACGGTGGAGGCGATAACCGTGACAAAGCTTCTTGCCAGCGGCAAGGAAAACAAGCCTCGCTGCGTAAGCAGGTTTGGTGTTGGTTCTATTGCTTGTGTCATCTGTTTCTTCTCCTCCTTTCCACGTCAGCCCGGGTATTTTGGCTAATCCGGGGTATTTTGGTTCTCAGCGTCTGTCCCGGCGGTTTGCCCCGCCACCTCCTGGCAGGGACTCGCCTGTTCATGTCAGGGCAATACCTTGGCTTCACGGAACCGATCAAAGGCATCCGTGAACGAGCGGATTGAATTTTGATAAGCGGTGAAGCCCATGTCGCGGCTCTTGGTCATGTCATTGAAGTTTTCGATGACGCGACCAAGATCGGCGTCGCTGTGCCACCAAGAGGCAACCGTTTTCAGCGGGTTCTTCTCCAAACCATGCTCGGCGACAATCTTGTCCCAGACGGGCTCCATGCCTTCCATCTGTGTTTCCAACGGCTGGGCATGACCCGGATATTCGCCAGCTTCCACACCCAGATGTGCGGCGATCTTTGGCCATAGCCAATTCCACCGGAACACTTCGCCGTTGGCAATGTTGAACGCATTATTGCCAGCCTGCGGCTCGGTTGCGGCCCAAAGCAGATGCTTGGCGATGATGCGGCCATCTGTGATATCCACACAGGCTTCATATTGCTGGGGCGAGCCAGGGAACACAAATGGCCGACCCGTTTCCTTGCAAAGGGCCGCATAGGCCCCAAGCGTTGCGGCCATGTTCATCTGGTTGCCGACAGTGAAGCCAATCAGCGTATGCGGACGGTGAACGGACCAACTGAAGCCTTGCTTTTCAGCGGCAGCAAACAATTCATCTTCCTGATCGTAATAGAAATTTTGATAGGGAAGCCGTGGCTGCTCCTCGCGGAACGGCGTTATCATCTTGCTTTTGGCGTATGCCTCAAAGGGACCCATGTAGTGTTTTGCGCCTGTAACCAGCGCGGCGTGCTTGATCTTTTTGCCGTCCATCGCCTGCAACAGATTTCTCACCATGCCGGCATTGACGCGGCAGTTTTCGGCTTCCGTGGCCTGGCGCAACCAAGCGGTAATGAAAACATCGGTTGGCATCACTGAGCTCAACGCGGGAGCCACCGCCGCCTCGTCGGTCAGATCAACTGCAATATGGTTCACACCCTTGGGCAAGTCATGTGCATGGCGTGAAATGCCGGAAACAGTCCAACCGTTTTCGAGCAAGTGTTCCGCCAAATGGCGTCCAATAATGCCCGATACACCGGCGATCAGCGCGTGGCGCGTCATGAATTTAGTCCCTTTGTTGAGAGTGTAACTTTGATGCAGGCTTGCGGGTCTTTGCCCAGATTGAAGGCTTCAACCGCGTCAGTCAGACCAAAGTGATGTGTCTGGATCGGTGACAGATCAATTCCGGTGCGTTCCAGAAACCGGATCGCTGCCGGCCAGACACCGGGCGAGCCGATGCAGCCGCGCACGGTGAGGTTCTTCAATTGCAAAAGGCCGAGTGTTGATGTGACTTTGCGTCCAATATTGAGACCAACCATCGAGACACGTCCATTTTCCATGGCGTATTCGAGAACATTGGCAACCGAGGCGTCATGACCGGAAGCCTCGACCACAAGGTCGGCTCCCTTTCCGCCCGTCAATTCCTGGATTCGCTCGATCGGGTTGTCATTGGCGTCCACCACTTCGGCCGCACCGAGTTTCAGGGCAATTTCGCGGCGCTTGGCGATCGGGTCAACAACGATGACGCGCGCACCCATACCGATGGCCGTCGCGGCTGTGACAAGGCCGATGGTGCCGCCGCCGGAAACGACCACTGTTTCGGAAGCGTTGGTGCCGCCTGAGCGCTGCACGGCGTAAAAGCCGCAAGTAAATGGCTCGATCAGCGCACCGCGATTGTCATCTACGCCGTCGGGCAACTTATGCAGCCAATCGGGATTGACGTTGAAGTACTCGCGGTCTGCGCCGTTCATGGAAAATCCGAAATGATGCAAGCGCTCCGGAGTGCGCACCACGCATTCGCCAACCACACGGTCACCGCGTTTGAAATTCTTTACGGACTTTCCGACTTCAACAATCTCACCGCACCATTCATGACCGGGTGTAACCGGGTAGGAAATCGGGATGATGTAGCGCCCGGCCAGCAGCTCGTAATCGGAATGGCAAATGCCAATTGTGCGGGTCTTGATCAGGACTTCCGTGTCACTGATCTCCGGCACTGGCATGTCGAGAATTTTCGGGTTGTCCGGCGTTTCAAAGACGAGGGCCTTCATGTTGTCACTCCAAATCTAGAGGCTGACCACTGCGCCATCTTGCGCAGCGGAAGCGATGATGGCTTCAAGAATAGCGATGTTGTTCACGAGTTCCGTGCCCGTGATCCGATAGGTTTCCTTGCCGCGAATGGCGCGGGCAAAACTGACGAGATTGTCTTTTACCGGTTCGGCAGCAGGGATTTCTTTTACCGTGATTGGCGAACCTGTTGTCGCGGATGTCACTACCCAGCCTGCGGGCGATTCCACATGCGCCTTGTCGCGAATATCGATCCAGCCTTTCGTGCCGAACAGTGCAAAGCGCGAGATGAAAGGCGTGGCCAATGTCGCTGAAATATAGGCTGTGCCGCCGTTCTTGAAGCGAATATGTGCACTCATCGTATCGCCCTGCGGAATATTGGATGCGAGCTTTTCACACGATACGCGTACATCCCGTGCAGGGCCAAACAGGAGCGTGGAAAGATCAGTCAGATGAATGCCGGTTGCGGTCATACCGCCCACGGGTGCTTCGGCAGGATTAAGCCGCCAATTGCTTGCGTCCAAAGCGACGAATTTATCGTGGCTGAAATTGGCTTCGACCTGCAAGAGGCGACCCAAAGCGCCGCTTTGCGCTGCAGCAATCATTTCGGCAACAGGAGGCTCAAAACGGCGTTCGTGGCCCATGCCGAGCAGGAGATTTTTGGCAGCGCATGCGCTTACTGCTTTTTCCGCACCTGCCTTGGTCAGCGCCAGCGGCTTTTCGCAGAAAATATGTTTTCCAGCGGCGACAGCACGCTCGATTTGCTCGGCATGCAGCGAATGCGGAGTTGCAAGGATTACAGCTTCAACGCCGGGATGCTTAAGCGCTTCGGCGTCACTTGCGTAGCAAACAAAGCCGTTTTCCTTGGCAAATTGCGTCCCTTCGGGGTTTGGCTCGGCCGCACAGACAATTTCGATATCCTGTTTTGCTTTTTGCAAAACAGCCGTCATTTTCTTGCCCCACCAGCCGAGACCGATCATTGCAACTTTCACTGGTGCTTGTGACGACATACAGTTCGCTCCCTGGTCTTACACTGTGACCAAAATTTTCATATGATTGACGGACCGGTCGAGAAGCGCATCAAAACCCTGCTTCACCACATGATCCGAATTGATATTGGCGGTCACAATCTTTTCGATGGGCAAAATGCCTGCCTCAACCATTCGGATAATGCGTGGCCAGCATTGCACGGGGTAACACCATGTGGCTTCAAGTGTGATGTCTTTCAGCGCCCACAACATCGCATCAATGCTTGCCGGCTTCATGTGCAATCCGGTTTGTACAACACGACCCTGGCGTCGCACTGCGGCAACACAGGTGTTGAGGCTGGATTCCAATCCAACACATTCAATGGCAACATCCACGCCGACGCCTTCTTCGGTCATGTCATGGATTTTCTCGGCCACATTTTCCTTTGTCGGATCAATGACAATGGCTTCTGGAACGAGATCTGATGCCATCTTGCGGCGGAATGCGTTTGGCTCAGATACGAATATCTGCGATGCACCTGCGGCCTTGACTGCAAGCAAAGTGAGGGCTCCGATCGGACCAACGCCCGAAACCAAAACTGTTGATCCAGAGGTAACCCCTCCGCGATCAGCGGCATAGACCGCTACTGCGGCAGGCTCGATCATCGCGCCTTGAATATCGCTTACGCCTTTGGGCAATACCGCAACGTTGTAATCGTTAACAACGGCAAGTTCGCTCATACCACCCCAGGCCCAGCTGAGACCGACACAGGCCATCTTTTCACTCAAGTGATAAAGCCCGCGACGGCCGTAATAATCATCGCGTGG
Organism: Phyllobacteriaceae bacterium; assembly: GCA_031377485.1. GTDB lineage: Bacteria > Pseudomonadota > Alphaproteobacteria > Rhizobiales > Rhizobiaceae > JANMEX01. The sequence goes on along the minus strand of JANMEX010000519.1, from coordinate 2,976 downwards.
CGAGATAAGTGGTTGAATGGAAACGCGATCCCCGACTTTCACATTGGTAACTGCAGTGCCTGTATCTGCAACAATCGCGCTGAATTCATGACCCAATATTTGCGGGTTTGTGGCGCCAGTATAAATGTGTGGTGTCTGCGGCGTGACGATGGGACCGGCTATGTATTCATGCAAATCTGTGCCGCAAATTCCGGTAACCAGCGGCTTGATCAGAACCTCATTGGGGCCGAGTCTGTTTGATGGCGCGGAAACATCTTCGACGCGAATGTCTTTTGCTGCGTGAAATCTTACCGCTTTCATAGTTCTCGCTCTCCCAATTTCGTCATATCAAAGGCCTCCCGCCATCAATCATCCGAGTTTGCTTCTTCACATGGCCACTGACCGTAAATGTGAGAAGCACCCTGAAACTCTCCGGGTATGACATCTTTCGCGAAGCCAGACTGCGCTGATTTCAACAAACGAGTCTGCCAGCATGTTGACGCCAAAATCATTGCAAAACCTTGTGCGCACCACCGCCAAAAACAGCGCCAATTCGGCGCCAATTCGGCTCACTGCGCCATATATTAAATTAGCTCTGCGTTTCATTGCGCCTGACACATTTTTCTCCATCACGAGCGGTGATGAAGACTGAAGATGTTGGTGTTGAATTTGGCTTTGACCGCAATCGCCGTGGACCTTACCAAGCTGAACCCCAGACCCGCTTTCGAAATAGCAATTTGTTTTTTTGAAAGAATGGTCATGGGACATCCTATCGAAACGGTCTGGTTTGAAAGTAGTGAAAATTCTCATTTTGATAATTTTTTAAAAAACATCCGCGACTGATATTGGCATGGTGGGTCATCATCGAAATGTGAAGTACATTTAATGGCCACACAGAAAAATCAATTATCGGTTGCATCCAATGATGACATTGGAACAGAGACACGCCTTGAGCTTTTCCGCTTGCAGGTGGAAATCCGCGATTGTGAAAAGCGGGCTCATGATTTGTTTCTGCAAAACCTGATCAAAGGCACCAGCCATTTGTCGCTGGGTCAGGAAGCCATCGCAGCAGGTTTTGGCGTTGCGATGAAGAAAGGTGACAAATCCTTTTGCACCTACCGCGGACATGCTCATACCTTGGCGCGTGGCGTGCCGATGGAAGGCATGTTGGGTGAATTGATGCTGCGCGATATCGGCCTGATGCGCGGCAAGGGCGGTTCCATGCATTTGACCTCGGTGGAGCATGGCGTGATGGGCTCCTACGCCATCATCGGTGCGCATCTGCCAATCGCCTGCGGTTCCGCCTGGCGGGCGCAGTATCTTGGCGAAAAAGACGTGTCCGTATGCTTCTTCGGCGATGGCACCACCAATATCGGTGCATTCCACGAGGCCTTGAATTTCGCGGTGATCTGGAAATTGCCGGTTGTTTTTGTCTGCGAGAACAACCTCTACATGGAATACACGCCGATTCATGAAGTCACCGCCGTGCATAATCCGGCCGGTGACCGGGCTTCTGCCTATGGCCTTGATAAAATTGTTGTCGATGGCAATGACGCAGACGTGGTCTATCGCACAGCCACTGCGGCAATCGAAAAAGCCCGCAATGGCGACGGTCCTTCACTGATTGAGTGCCTCACCTATCGCCATTCAGGCCATTCCCGCGCTGATCCGGCAAAATATCGACCCGCTGGCGAACTTGAAAAATGGATGGAGCGCGACCCGTTGAAAATTTACAAACAGCGTTTGGCTGACTTCGGCATATCCGAGGAAGCCGTAAATGCGATCCAAGTTGAGAGCATGCGCAAGGTTGAGGCAGCGACTGAGCTTTGCAAGGCATCGCCTTCGGCGCCTGTCGAACTTCTGACCGCAGATGTTTATGCTGACGGAGGCTGGGCATGGCGGAATTAAGCTATCGTGATGCCGTTATCCGCGGCATCAGCCAGGAGATGGAACGCGACAGGAATGTTGTGTTCTTGGGTGAGGATATTGCCAAAGCCGGCGGTGTGTTCAAAGCAACAGTCGGGCTTTATGAAAAGTTCGGGCCGCTGCGTGTGCGTGACACGCCGATTTCAGAACAGGCAATTCTTGGCGCTGCCATGGGCGCGGCCATGACGGGTCTTCGTCCGATTGCAGAGATCATGTTCTCGGATTTCATCGCGGTCTGTTTTGATTACATCGCCAATGAAATGCCAAAGCTTGCCTACATGACCAATGGACAAATGACTTGCCCGCTGGTGATCCGCACCGGCAATGGCGGCGGTGTCCGCTTTGGTGCGCAGCATTCCCAGTCCGTTGAAAATTGGACGATGATGATACCGGGGCTAAAGGTCGTCGCTCCATCGTCGCCCGTCGACGTGGTCGGCCTGATGGCTGCAGCCATTCGTGACAACAATCCGGTGATTTTCCACGAGCATAAGGCGCTTTACTCGACCAAGGGTGAAGTTCCCGATGGCGAAATCCTCGACACGCTTGGTACGGCAAAAATTTTGCGACCCGGCAAGGATTGCACAATTCTGGCGCTTGCCATGATGGTGCATCGTGCCTTGGAAGCGGCTGAAATACTTGCCCGCGACTATGGCATCGATGCGGAAGTGGTTGATGTCCGCTCGTTGGTGCCGCTCGACACGCAGACGATATTGGGCTCGGTTGCCAAGACCGGCCGTCTGTTCACAGTTGAAGAAAATCCTCGTTTGTTGGGTTGGGGTGCAGAGATCGCCTCGATTGTGGCTGATGAAGCATTCTGGGATCTGGATGGTCCGATAGTGCGGATAACGACACCGCATATCCCGCTGCCTGCAGCTGACCACCTTGAGGATCTCGCAATTCCGAATGCGGCGCGCATTGTCGATAAAATTGTCCGCGTGATGAACGGTTAGATCATGGCCAGCACAATCATCATGCCGCAACTCGGCGAAACTGTAGCCGAAGGTAAAATCCTCACCTGGTTCAAAGCCGTGGGTGAGGAGATAAAAATTGGCGACAGACTTTTTGAGGTCG
>JANMEX010000517.1:0-2181 GCA_031377485.1 Phyllobacteriaceae bacterium | reverse complement strand
TCGCTGTGGGGCAACTCGTGGAAGTTCGAGTCTTCTCGACCGCACCATTTCTTTTCAGAGCAAATCCAAAAATCGATGATTTGTGATTCCAATCAACATGTTGGTTGGAACGTTAAATCCTTTGTCACAACTGTTATTTCGGTCTATGCGGATTGACCTGTTTAGCCTTCGGGAGTGCGCCCGTGACTGATCAACACGATTCCGAGATAGAAGAAGCGGCGCAGACGCCGGGCGATATGCTTTACGATGACGAAGGCGTTGTCCGATCAAGCTATCTTGCCCATATCGGTGCTGCAATTGCTGACCGTGATACGTTGACGCTGCAGCGCGAAGTTTCAGAATTTCATGAGACTGAGCTTGCCGATCTGATTGAAGCGCTTCATCCGGACCAGCGCCTCGCGTTTGCCCGGCTGCTGGGCAAAGAGTTCGACCTTGCCGCCTTGACCGAGGTTGACGAAGCGATTCGCCTCGAAATCGTCGATGCCCTGCCAAACGAAGACCTCGCGGTCGCCGTGCAGGAGCTTGATTCGGACGATGCTGTTTTTATTCTTGAAGACATGGACGCTGAGGATCAGGAGGAAATCCTTTCTCGGTTGCCACATGAAGAGCGCATCATCCTTCAGCGCGCCCTGAAATATCCGGATGATTCTGCCGGTCGCCGCATGCAGACCGAGTTCGTGGCTGTTCCAACGTTCTGGACTGTTGGCCAGACCATCGACTATCTGCGCGACGAGAAGGAGCTTCCGGATCGATTTAGCCAGGTCTATGTCGTTGAGCCGACGTTCAAATTGTCCGGCGCGGTTGATCTGGACCAGATTTTGCGCACCAAGCGGTCAGTCAAGATCGAAGACATCAAGCATGAAACCCGCCACGCCATTCCTGTCGATATGGACCAGGAAGAAGCAGCCTCGATCATGCAGCAGTATGATTTGCTGTCTGCCGCTGTGGTCGATGAAAACGAGCGCATGGTGGGTGTCCTGACGATTGATGACGTGATCGACGTCATTCAGGAAGAGGCAGAAGAAGACATATTGCGCCTGGGCGGCGTCGGTGACGAAGAGCTCTCTGACAATGTCATTGAGACAGCAAAATCGCGCTGGCCTTGGCTGTTCGTCAATGCGCTGACTGCGTTTCTTGCCTCATATGTGATTGGCCTGTTCGGCGCTTCCATTTCTCAAATGGTGGCATTGGCTGTGTTGATGCCAATCGTTGCCTCCATGGGCGGCAACGCCGGTACGCAGACCATGACTGTCACCGTGCGCGCACTGGCAACCAAGGATCTTGATATCTACAATTCGGCGCGGGTTATCCGGCGCGAGGTTTTGATTGGCCTTTCCAATGGTGTGCTGTTTGCTGCAACCATCGGCATTATCGCTTCATTCTGGTTTGGCGACTGGAACCTCGGTTTCGTTATGGGTTTTGCGATGATCGTCAATTTGATGGCCGCCGCGTTGGCAGGCATTCTCATTCCGCTGGTGTTGCAGAAGCTCGGAGCTGATCCGGCGTTGGCATCCAGCGTGTTCGTGACCATGGTCACCGACGTTGTCGGCTTCTTTTCATTCCTCGGCTTTGCCACATGGTGGTTTCATCTGAGCTAATAGCGGATGCAACTTTGGCGCATCAATTGACTTTTACGTCAATATTGTTTCCAACGCACATGCGGCACGGGGGCTGCCTGGGTGTTTGAAAGTGCATGACCAAATGCGGGAATTTTATACGATTACCGAACTGACGCGTGAGTTTGATATTTCGACGCGCACCATTCGATTTTATGAGGATGAAGGGCTGATCCGCCCGGTTCGTCGTGGTCGCACACGTTTGTTTCGCCCGTCCGACCGGCATTTGCTAAAGCAAATCCTGCGTGGCAAGCGCCTTGGCTTTTCGATCGCAGAGATCAATGAGATCGTTCAGATGTACAAAGACCCCCCCGGCGAGGCGGGTCAGTTGCGGCTGATGATGAAACGTATCGAGGAAAAACGCGCCACGCTGCGCCAGAAACGCAAGGACATTGAAGATACGCTTGCCGAGCTTGATGCCGTGGATGAAGCCTGCATCGAGCGTCTGGCTGAACTTGGTGTCAATACCTAGGCATTGTCACAGCCAGCGCCGGACCTTGTGCGCATAATCGCGCCAGTTCTTTCCAAATTTTGCCGCCAGATGCGCCTCCTCGCGCTCTATTGC
>JANMEX010000515.1:0-1505 GCA_031377485.1 Phyllobacteriaceae bacterium | reverse complement strand
TCAGGCCTGCCTGTTTCAGCGTTTCCGGTACCCGGCCCAATTGACGTCATCGGCGCGACTGGCGGTGGCGTGCTGTCAGAAAAGCTTGGAGTAGCGGCCGTGCAGGCGTTGAAAATGGGATCACTCGACCCGGACAAATATCTGAAAGACTTCACGTGGGCGGCATGCGTTGATATTTTCGAGGACGTTCTTGTACCAATTGATACCAACTCCATGCAAAATCCTGCCCTGGCGAGTGTTGCTGCCGCCTGACGCATGTTAGCCAACATGCCTTCCGAACAGTTGATTCGTTTCAGCATCTCTCCGGCAACATGGCGGTTTCAATGTCTGTATCGTTACAGCCCGACCAATTTGAGAAGCCGCACCGGTTTGAACTGCGTCTATCTTTGCTGTTCGCAGCCTTGTTCATGCCCAACGCGATCTATCTTTCATTCTTCCCGCTGTGGCTTGCGCGGCGTGGTTTGAGCCCAGTTGAAATCTCAACGCTGCTGACTCTGCCGGTTTTTGTGCGCCTTTTGACGACGCCGGTTTTTACGCATCTGGCTGACCGTTCCCGGGAGCGGACCAATGTGCTGATTATCATCAGCGGCTTCAGCCTGTCACTCATATCATTGCTCCTGATCCCGATGGGATACTGGAGCATCGTCATTGTCGTCATGTCCTTGGCAATGTTTTGGTCGCCGCAGGTGCCAATTGCAGACTCCATAGCGCTGTCCGGCGTCCGTCGATACAAATTGGATTATTCGTCAGTCCGGATCTGGGGTTCGGTACTGTTTTTGCTGACAAGTGTCTGCGCAGGTCTGATCATCCAGCGAACAAATGCCGACAATGCCGTACCGCTTATGGTGTTCGGCTATGCAGTGATCTTTCTGGCAACATTCATAACGCCGCGTCTCGGTCGTCGACGCCAGCCCCAGCCGCTTTTCGGTGCAGGCGCTAACGCGCTTCTCAGTCCGCGTGTTTGGCTCATACTTGTCTCGACAGGCCTTATTCAGGCCTCGCACGGGTTCATGTATAATTTCGGTTCGATCTATTGGCAGACGCTGGGAATTGACGCGCAACAGGTTGGCTTCCTGTGGGCGGTGCCAGTGTTTTCCGAAATTGTGCTCTTCAAATTTTACACTCGGATTTTCGGCATATGGAAACCGCAGTCCGTCCTGGCACTGACGGGCATCATCGGCATTTTACGCTGGGTGCTTTATGCGATGGCCGGATATTTAGGGTTTGGATTTTTCGCCTTGGCAGGAATTCAAAGTTTGCACGGCTTTACATTTGGCGCCACCTATTTGGCGCAGCAATCGTTTCTGGCACACGCCATTCCGGAAGAGCAGGCCGGGTCTGCCCAAGGGTTGGGTGTCTTTGTACAAGGCATCATCATGATGCTGGTCATGTTTGCGTCCGGCCCTTTGTATGCAACCTTTGGCGGCTCTGGATTCCTTGCCATGACAGCGGTCAGCGGAGCAGGAATTGCCATCGCCTATATGTTTGCAGGCTCTCATCGGAAA
>JANMEX010000498.1:0-6254 GCA_031377485.1 Phyllobacteriaceae bacterium | reverse complement strand
GCTTCAGCTTATTAGATCGCCTCTACATCACATTGATTTTTCTATACAAAGTCCGTCATATCCAGGCTCGATGCTTGATGGCATTGCTGAAGCCACCACCTCATAGTCCAATGGCGTGTGCATGTGTGTCAGGATAGATCGCTTGGGCTTAAGGCGTTCAATCCATGCCAACGTCTCGTCTAGGGACAAATGGCTAGGATGTGGACGGTACTGCAGAGCATCAATGACGAGCGTATCCAAACCTTGCATTGCCTGAACTGTCTCTGCCGGAAAATCAGAAACATCTGAGCAGTAGGCAAAATTTCCAATTCGAAAGCCAAGCGATTGAATCGAGCCGTGAATTTGAGTGAGCGGCTCGAAATTAATCGTGCCTCCGTTGCCCGACAGTTCGAAGGCTTCGCCGTGGATAATTTCATGGGCCAAAACAATTGGCGGATATGAACTGCCATCTGGCTTCTCAAAGCAATAACCAAAACCGGCGCGCAGCCGTTCAAGGGTAAATGCATCTGCATAAACATCAATCAACCGTCTTTGTTCGTGCCAGAAACCCCGCAAATCATCGATGCCGTGAATGTGGTCTGCATGTGCGTGGGTGTAAACAACTGCATCCAGTGACTTGACGCCAGATGTAATCATCTGGTCTCGAAAATCCGGACCTGTATCGATCACAACCGTGGTTATGCCGCCATCTCGCGCGATGCGTTCAACCAGCAAGGATGCTCTGCGGCGTCGATTTTTCGGGTTGGCCGGGTCGCAGGCTCCCCAATCACCGGTTATCCGCGGCACTCCCGGCGATGAGCCGCAGCCAATAATGGTAAAGCGCATAAGATCCCGCATCGTTACACCGAAAACGGGTTAAGACTGCGCGGAACTTTGCTAAACAGCCTGAAGAAATTACCGGATGTAATCTGCGCAATTTCGTCTTTTGTTACGCCGATTGTATTAGCTAAAATAGCTGCAGTTTCAATAACATACGATGGTTCGTTGCGCTTGCCTCGATGAATTTGAGGCGCAAGGTAAGGTGCATCAGTTTCAACGAGTAGGCGATCATGAGGTATAGTCTTGGCTATTGCCCGAATTTCCTCTGAACGCTTGAATGTAAGGATGCCGGAGAAGGATACATAGCCGCCCAGTTCGATGCCAACATCTGCCAGCCTCTGGCCTGAGGAAAAGCAATGCAGCAAAAAAGGAAAGGCCCCCTTCCCTGTTTCGTCCCGCAAAATCGCTTCCATATCCGCATCGGCATCGCGGGCGTGGATGACCAGCGGCAGCCCGGTATCGCGCGCAGCGGCAATATGAATTCGCAGCCCCTCGGCTTGAGCTTCTCGAGGCGCTTTGTCGTAAAAGTAATCGAGACCCGCCTCGCCGATTGCGACACACTTGGGGTGGGACGCCAATTCCACGATCCGAGTTGCAGGAATACCCCGCTCTTCTCCGGCACTATGGGGATGTGTTCCGACTGAATGAAACACGTTCGAATAGCGCTCAGAAACGGTACGTATCTGCTCGATTTTCCCGATGCGTGTGCAAATCGAAACCATCGCACCGACCCCGGCTTCGCCTGCTCGCGAGATGATTACATCAAGTTCTTCAGCAAAGTCCGGGAAATCAAGATGGCAATGGCTATCGACAAGCATCAGGCGCCGCCTTCCGCCTCGACGTAGCGAGGGAATACGCCAGTCGGCAAAGGTAGAGGCGTGCCAGCAACCAGCGCATCAGAAGAACCCGCATGGGCAAAGGTTCGACATTTTTCAGAAACGGCAACAAGGTCAAGCAATTTGGCTGCGGACTGCGGTATTACCACCTGACACTGGATTGCAATGCGTCGGATGACTTCTGCTGTGGTGTAAAGCACTGTGGCCATCCGCGCCGGGTCAGTCTTTTTGAGTGCCCAAGGTTCTTGGCCCGCAAAATACCGGTTGGCTTCCGCAACAACAGCAAAAGTGGCAGCAACAGCATTGTGGATCGATTGTTCTGCCATAGCCAAACGGGCAGCTTTAAGCGCTTCATCCGCCATATCAAGTATAGCCTGATCTTCGCCTTGGAGCGTGCCGGGTTCGGGAACTTTGCCGTCGCAATTCTTGCCGATCATTGACAGCGAACGCTGCGCAAGATTGCCGAGATCGTTTGCAAGGTCTGCATTGGTACGGTTGACAATAGCGTCGTGGCTGTAGGAACCGTCTTGACCGAAAGGCACCTCACGCATGAAAAAATAACGCACTTGATCCACGCCGTAATGCTCAACCATTGTGAACGGGTCAATGACATTGCCCACAGATTTCGACATCTTCTCGCCGCGGTTATAAAGAAAGCCGTGAGCGAACACACGCTTGGGTAACTCAATGCCGGCCGACATGAGGAATGCCGGCCAATAGACAGCATGAAACCTGACAATGTCCTTGCCGATAATATGTGTAGCTGGCCAATAAGACCATCGTGGATTGTCCGTGTCGGGATAGCCGGCTGCAGTGATATAATTGGTCAGAGCATCGACCCAAACATACATGACATGACCGTCATCACCTGGAACCTTGATGCCCCAGTCGAAGGTGGTGCGCGATACAGATAGGTCGCGTAATCCCGACTTGACGAAACTCGCCACCTCATTTCGGCGTTCGTTTGGACCGACAAAATCAGGGTTGCTTTCGTAGAGTGCCAATAGCTTGTCGCCATAAGAAGACAAGCGGAAATAATAGCTTTCTTCCTCTACCCATTCTACCGGCGATCCAAGTGGTTCTCGGCGCACGCCGTCTTCGCCGAGTGTGGTTTCACCTTCGTCGAAATACGCTTCTTGCCGCACAGAATACCAACCGCCGTATGTATCTAAATATATATCGCCGTTGGCGACCATTTTCTCCCAAAGGTGCTGACAGGCAACGCGGTGCCGCTCTTCCGTGGTGCGGATGAAATCGTCGTTTGAGCAGTTGAGAACAGCAAGCATCTTGCGAAAAACAGCAGAGTTCCGGTCTGCGAGTTCGAGTGGGGAAATGCCATCTTTTACAGCGGTCTGCTGCATCTTTTGCCCGTGTTCGTCAGTGCCCGAAAGAAAGAAGACATCCTTACCATCCAGCCGTTGAAAGCGCGCCAAAACATCAGTCGCGATCGCAGTATAAGCGTGACCAATATGCGGGACGCCGTTTGGATAGAAAATTGGCGTGGTGATATAGAACTTCTCGATCATGGATATTCCGTTCAATTCAACATATGGCGGAGAGATAGAGCAAGGGCCGGCTTAAAGCTATCCCGGCAAGCGCTCGCCCAACGCAGTTTGAAGACTTTGCAACACCTCTGCCAGGATCTGGCGACGATCAAGATTAAATCGAAGTCCTTCAGATATCTTTGCAGAGAGTGCGCCATGCAACAGCGAAAGCGCCGCAGCCCGATTGTAGTCGGACTTGGCAGCTTCACCAGCCATTCTTGCTGTCATACTGAGAAGATGATCGACAAGCAGAAGATATAGTGGCTCACCATCTCGGCTGGACAAGGCTTCGCCAATTTTCAAAGCTCCGGAAACGTTAAACGGCTGAGTAAAAATGATTTTTTGAGCAGCGTCCATGATTTCGAGACCGCCACCTTCAGACAGCATGGCGGCGATCCGAGGTGATCCTTCGGATTGCGAGATGAGGCGTTCAAGTTGAGCCCCGTCAAGTTTTTGTGTGACGCCCAGATGTTCCAGTGCCTGCAACATGTCTTCACGTGACAATGATGAAAAGCGTAATTGCAGGCAACGCGAACGGATGGTTGGAAGCAAACGCCCCGACGAGTGAGCAATCAAAATAAAAAGCGTACGCGGCGTTGGCTCCTCAAGATTCTTCAATAAGGCATTGGCAGCATTGGCATTCATGTCATTGACTGGATCAACAATTACAACGCGGTAGCCGTTGCCAAGGACTGTTCGCGACAAGAAGTGGCTGATGCGACGTGTCTCGTCGATGGTCAACTGCGTTTTGTGCTTGCCAGTCTTTTGATCGACAGGTCGCGTAAGGTAAAGCACCTGCGCATGAGACCCCATTGCAATTTGATGTGCGACAACACTGTTGGGGTTCAGATCAATCCGATCCGGCGCGTTTGCCCAATCCGGATTGGCAATGACATGGCGAGCGAACAGGAATGCGAGTGAAGCCTTACCGATGCCGGGTGCGCCGTCGAAAAGAAGCGAGTGATGCAGCTTTCCAGATCGGTAGGCATTGGCAAGGAAAAGGGACTGGCTTTCATGACCAAATACAGATTCTGCTTCTGAGGGCGCTGCAAAACCCGGAATACTGTCATGGCTGTCTGGAATATCCGTGTCGCTCATCTGGGCGCCTTGGCTTGCTTGAACAAAGCCGTCACATATACCAAGATCGATGATGCGACTGTCTCCGGGTCTAAACTCGCGTCAATAACCTTGCATCGCTGTGGTTCAGATTCGGCGATATGCAAAAATCCTTCGCGGCGGCGGTGATGCAGTTCAACGGTTTCCTTTTCATAGCGGTCGGCAGGCCCTGCCCGGCGCTTTGCGGCGCGCTCCAGCCCAACACCCGGATCAATGTCAAGTATGAGCGTTAGGTCCGGCACCATGCCGTTGACGGCAACGTCCTCAAGTTGACGCATGAATTCCGGATCAAGTCCCCCGGTGATACCTTGGTAAACACGGCTGGAATCCATGAAGCGGTCGCAAAGCACTATTTTTCCGGATTTTACTGCCGGCCGGATAACTTGTTCGACATGATCATTTCGCGCCGATGCAAAAAGGATTGCTTCCATTTCTGGACCAAGGCTTTCCGCCGCACCTGAAAGAAGGACATGGCGGACCGCCTCTGCGCCCGGAGAACCGCCCGGCTCACGTGTTACCAGAACTTCCAGACCGCGTGCTCTCAAAACCTCCGCAAGACGGGTGATCTGGGTCGACTTGCCCGCCCCTTCTCCGCCCTCAAATGTAATGAAGTATCCGCGCACGCTTGATCCGCTTGTCTGTTAATTGCCGAACTTGGCACGATGGGTCTTAAGTGGGGCACAAATGGATTGCAACGCTTTGGCACCCAATCGAGGTTTCCAAGCGTGATTTCCAAGAGCAGTTTCGATGCAAGGCCTAAAGCGCACGAATCCAGCCAGTTGCCAGCTCTTTGGCAGCGCTTAATGCCCTGTCTGTCAAACTGCCAACGCCAACGTCTCCAAGCGCCACGACAGGCGTGACCTGAACGAGTGTTTCGCCTGAATACACATTCAAAAAGCCGATTTCTTGACCCTTTTGAACAGGTGCGATGACTGGTCCTTTGTAGGTGACATGCGCTTTCAGCCTAAGTTTGTTTTCAGTCGCGACAAGTATCGAAACTGGCGATTCTGAACCAACGGGCACGCTCATGCCCGTGCCGCCAAAGACGCTGGCTTCACCCATCACCTCATTGGCAGAGAATAGAGGCACTTTTGTAAAGGCCGACTGACCCCACTCAATCATTTTACGAGCTTCTTCTGCACGCTCTTTGTCGGTGGCGAGGCCGCCCATTGCCATAAATAGCCTTACTCCATTCCGCTCAGCCGACCCGACAATGGCGTAACCGGACTCTTCAGTGAATCCAGTCTTCATACCGTCCGCCCCGAGGTTGAGTGCCAAAAGCGGGTTACGATTGCGCTGTGTGATCTTGTTCCAAGTGAACTCACGCTCTGAATAAATCTTGTAGAAGTCAGGATATTCGCGCCAGATGTGACTGCCGAGCATAACAAGTTCGCGCATTGTCACTTTTTGACCTGGATAAGGGAGACCATTGGAATTGCGAAAGGTGGACTTGGTCAAACCAAGCACCTTGGCCCTTTCGTTCATAAGAGTAGCAAACGCATCTTCGCTGCCCGCAAATCCTTCGGCAATGATGATACAGGCGTCATTCGCCGATTGTATAATTGTCGCACGGATCAGATCGCCAAGTGGAACAGATGATTTCAGCGCGGCAAACATCGTCGACGTACCAGATGGCGCACCGCCCTTTCGCCAAGCGTTTTCGCTTACTGGAAACGTCTCGTTGATGTTTCGGCGACCCGTCTTCAGCGCGTGGAATACTACTTCCATCGTCATCATTTTTGCCAATGACGCGGGAGGCACAAGAGCATCGGCGTTTTTTTCAAAAAGCACAGTGCCGGTAATCGCATCAATCATGAAGGCCTCTTTTGCCTTCGTGTCGAGCAATTGCGCCTGTGCGGCAGTTGATGTTGCAAGAACACCAAGTATCGTCAGCCGAATAATGATTTTTACAAATGAGACCATGTGGTGAGACGTAGGC
>JANMEX010000324.1:0-4110 GCA_031377485.1 Phyllobacteriaceae bacterium | reverse complement strand
AGCACCTGCAGCGACACATCCGACGGCACGCCGCCTTCCTCGATACACCAGCGGGCAAAGTCGAAATCCGTCTGCGAGGCGGAGGGGAAACCGATCTCGATTTCCTTGAAACCCATGTCGAGAAGCAGGCGGAACATGCGGGCTTTGCGCTCCTGGCCCATCGGATCAATCAGCGCCTGGTTGCCATCGCGCAGGTCCACCGAACACCAGACGGGTGCCTTGGTGATCTGTTTTCCTGGCCACTGGCGGTTTGGCAGATCAATCTGCGGGTAGGCCTGATATTTCTGCGCGGCGAGCGGCATGCCCTTATGGCCCATTTGATGTGCGGTTTGGTGAGCGCTTGCCTGCGGAGTATTTGTCTGTGCGGTCATGTCTGTGGTCACTTTTCGGGTCCCATGAGCGCTCCGGTCGGGCTTTGAGCCTCAAGACACGGAATGCGCCCGTTCAATGGCGTTTGATTTGAATTTTGTAAAGGGAGCCAGCGGATCAGAACCCGCAATCGACCGCCGGACGCTCCCGTTACCGGGCCCGACGGCCGCCAATAAGCAGAAGCAACGCGCTGCGAAACGCGGCGCGTGAGTTGGCTTTTGCATGGGTTGGCGTCATGGTCATGTTCTAAGAGATAGCGGAGATGCGGGTGGGGTGCAAGCGCTGCTGCGGAAATTGAAGCGTGAATGCCGACACACCTTAGCCCGCCTGTTGCCAGGCCTTGATCGCATCAACCGGATGGATGAGCATGATGATGTTGAGTGTCAGGTTGTCGCGGATCATGTAGCCGACGCTGAGTTCGAAGAAGGCGGCGATGAGGATGGTGGCGAGGAGGGGCAGGCGCGAGGCGGCAAGGAAGCCGAGCACCATGAAGATCGCGTCGCCAACGGAATTGATCACGCTGTCGCCGAAATAATCGAGCGCTATGGTCGCTTCGCGGTAGCGGTTGATGATGAAATCGGAGTTTTCAAACAGTTCCCAAGCGCCTTCGATCAGGATGGCGAGGATGAGGCGCACGCCAAGCGGCCAATTGCGGCCCACAAGCCAGAGCGCACCGTAAAACAGGAAGCCGTGAATGATATGAGAGGGCGTGTACCAGTCGGCGATGTGCTGTGAGTTTTCGGAGGAGAAGACCACGCCGTGCCAGAGTTTGACATAGCCGCATTTGCAAATCAGCTCCCGACCCATGATAAACTCGGTGAGGCCGAGCAGGGCGATGAGGGTTATGGCAATCATGGCCTGTTTGCGTGTGATGGTCATCTAATTCTCTCCCGCCAAATGTGCGCGCAGATTGCACGTCGAGAGTTAAGGCAGAATTGATGGAGAGATTGCTGACGCCACTTTGTCTTGGTGGCGTCTGTCTGCCGACCATCTTGCGTGGCCACTTTGCAAAAACGATGCAGCGGTTTCTTCATTTGGATTTGCCGAATTGCACCAGGCCTTCAGCAAACGAAGCCTTCGCCAAGTCCTACCGCCCCTCGCGCCACCACGTCGCCGCAATGGCTGACAGGAGCAGCGCCAGGCCGATCAAGCCGCCTAACAGGGGCAGGCGGTTGATGCCGAGGAGTTCGGTTTCGTCGGTTTTGCGCAAGCCAATCCAGTTGGCGCCAAAGGACTCGCCTGCGCGGGTAACGGGGACGATATCGGGAAGGGCGATGCTGTCGCTGGCGGTTGCGAGGCGGCGGATGGAGCCTTTTGTTGCTTGAGCCAAGGGCTTGAGGACAGTGTCTGTCGAGATGATCGACTTGAACTCCGGCGCATCAAGAGGGCCGGCGTGAACCAATGTCGACAGTTCGCCGTTGGCGATCTGGAACAGGCCGATCTCGGGTGTCTTCAATTTGCCGCGGAAGAGGCCGGGTTCGGTTTCGGTGAGTTTGATGGTCGAGGTTGCGCCAGATGGCGAGATGATTTGCGCATCACCCGTTTCCTTGGCCATGGATTGGCGGACAATGTCGATGGTGTTGCCGGAAGAGACAGCGTTCAGCGCCTCTTCTTCAAGCTCTGGCTCGGCCATAAGCCAGTGGGCAATGCGGCGGTATAGCGCGACATCCGGGCCGCCGCCTTCAAAGCCGCGCGCCCATAGCCAGCCTTGATCGGACAGAAGCATACCGACGCGGCCCTTGCCCTTGCGGTCTAGGATCAGCAGCGGCTTGTCGTCCGGGCCTTTCATGACGATATTGCCTTCAGGATTTTGCACGTCGATGATGCGGAACCAGCGGCCCCATGCGGGAGGCTCGGCAGTGGAGCCTTCGAGGCCACGTGTAACCGGGTGGCGTTTGCCATCGTCCGTCAGACGCGGAAAGAAGGCCTGCTCGGTGACACCTCCGTCCGGAAGCGCAGCAAGCGCTGGCTCTAGCGGGGTTTCGGCGATCGACGCGGTACCGGCAAATTCGGGCCCTGCGGCGATCAGCAGCGCTCCGCCTTCTTCCACATACTTGGCGATGTAATCATAATAAATGATCGGCAGCACGTCGCGGTGCTGGTAGCGATCAAAAATGATCAGGTCGAAATCGTTGATCTTGTCAACGAACAGCTCACGCGTCGGGAAGGCGATCAGTGACAATTCATTGATCGGCGTGCCGTCCTGCTTTTCCGGCGGGCGCAAAATCGTGAAATGGACCAGATCAACCGCGCCGTCAGATTTCAACAGATTACGCCAAGTGCGCTCGCCCGCGTGCGGTTCGCCGGAAACGAGGAGCACTCGAAGATTTTCGCGGATGCCATCAATGGTAGCGACGGCGCTGTTGTTTGAGCGGGAGACTTCGCCATCGAGAGGCTCGGCAGTGATTTCCAGGATGTTCTTGCCGGCGCGTTTGATTTCGATGTCGAGTTCGGCGACCTGACCGGCGACAGCGGTTTCTTCGCTCATGCGCTCGCCGTTCAGGCTGACCGTGAGTTTGACAGGCGTACCCTGCGCTGCGCCGTCATCATCGACACGGTAGGAGAAGCGCAACGGCTTACCGGTGATGCCGAATTTCGGGGATTCGATGAGGCGGACAACCCGGTCTTTTTCACCATCCTTGCCCGTAAGAAGGACATGCACCGGGGCGGAAAAGCCGAAAGCCTTGGCGGGGTCGGCCGGAACGTCATGCGCCTGACCGTCGGTGATGACAATGGCGCCGCCGACGCGCGAAGGCGGGATGTCGGCAAAGGCGTTGTTGACGGCTTCGACAATGCGGGTGGAAGCCTGCGCGCCATCGTCGGTGGCTTCGCCGGCGGAAACGATGCGGACATCAAAGTCGCGGAAGCGGGCGAGGCGTTCTTTCAGGCCGGCAAGCGCGGCATCGGTTTGTTTGGTGCGCTCGCCGAAGGACTGGCTCTGGCTTTTGTCGATGACGATGGCCACTGTGCTTTTCAGCGGGGCGCGGTCTTCGGCTTGCAGGACCGGGTTGAGGAGACCAGCGACGAGCGCGAGCGAAGCGGCAGAGCGCAGGACCGCGCCGCGCGAACGCTTGATTACAGAATATCCAGCGACCGCAATGAGGCCTGCGCCAGCGATGGCAATAACCGGGATCGGCAAAAGCGGATCAAAGGCGAGCGAGAAGATCATTGGCCAAGCCTTTCCAGAAGGCTCGGGATATGGACCTGATCGGATTTGTAGTTGCCGGTCAGCATATACATGATGATGTTGACGCCAGAGCGCAGCGCCATGATGCGCTGCTCGGCGTCATCGGGCTCTGTCGGGTAGAGCGGCTCGCCGTTTTCATCGAGCGCCCAGGCAGAGGCGAAATCATTGCCGGTAATGAGGATCGGTGAAACGCCATCGCCCGTGCGCACCGGGCGATCTGCGCGGGAAACCGTGTCCAGCACCTGCTCGACCCAAAGCGGTGAGCCTTCGTAGCGGCCGGGGAAATCCTTCAAAAGGTAGAAGGATTTGGTCAGCACATGATCGTCGGGCACGGGTTCCAGCGGCGGCACATTCATGTTGGCGAGGATGGCCTGCAGGCGGGCAGTTGCAGGGGAGGCATCGTCCGTGAGGCTGAAAGACGAGCCGCCTTGGTCGCGCGTGTCAAACAGCACCGAGCCCCCGGCCTGCATATAGGCGTCAATGCGGGCGATGGCCTTGTCGGATGGCATCGGCGCTTCCGGATCAATTGGCCAATAGAGCATCGGATAGAAGGC
>JANMEX010000385.1:0-2345 GCA_031377485.1 Phyllobacteriaceae bacterium | reverse complement strand
CACATTGAATATTGTAATCGTGAATCGCTTGAAAAACGTTACTTAAAAAAAAAAAAAAAAAAAAACGGAAAAATGTCAATTTAAAAAAATTATAAAAAAAGTATTTTTTTTACGTGGCAGCCAAAACGGCACTCGATGCGTGATCAGGACGCCAACTGTTAATTAGCATATATATTCAAAAAGTTTGACAGCAGGATGCCCGCCTTCAGCTGATCGCGCCGATACTTCGGGACACCAATATTGCCGGGAAGGCTCGACAGGGTCGCTGCGGAAAGATGTGTTGTCATGTCAGTCCTCATTCCGCTCAAAATTCAATTCGTTCCAGTTTCAAGCCCCAAATCTCTGATCGACCGAGACAAAGATTCTCAACTCATCCAGTTTCCACCGTCCACATTGTAGGTTTGAGAAACGATGTAGTCCGAGTCCTTACTTGCCAAAAACATGGCCATGCCGACCAAATCATCTGCCGTACCCATCCTGCCGAAAGGAACACCGGCGCCAACCAGACGTTTTTTCTCGCCGACCGGCCGGTTCTCGTATTTCGCAAACAGCGCGTCAACATGGTCCCAATGTTCACCATCCACGACACCCGGCGCAATCGCATTGACGTTGATGCCATGCTTGATGAGGTCAAGACCGGCAGACTGCGTCAGCGAAATCACCGCCGCCTTGGTGGCGCAATAGACGCCTACCAGCGCTTCACCGCGCCGTCCGGCCTGGCTGGCCATGTTGATAATTTTGCCGCCGCGCCCCTGCGCAATCATCTTTTCCGCGACTGCCTGCATGGTGAACAAGACGCCATGAACGTTGACGGAAAACAGTTTATTGTAACTTGCCTCAGTGATCTCGACGATTGGCGCGAGGTCAAACAGCGCGGCGTTGTTGACCAGAATATCGATGCCGCCGAGCGCATCGCTTACCTGATCAACGGCCGCGCGGATGGAGTCCCGCTTTGTGACGTCCATCTCCACGGCAATCGCCGATGCCCCGATGGCTTCTGCTGTTTTCTGAGCTGCGCTCAGATTGATGTCAGCGATTGCGACACGGGCGCCTTCGCGAACGTAGCGCTCCGCAAAGGTTCGCCCGATACCGCGGGCGGAACCAGTAATCAGCGCATTTTTGCCTGCAAGACGCATCAGCGGATTGCCTTTCCGTCCTTGCCAAAGCGGTGGATGCGCGCGTTGTCCGGTGTCAGGAAAATAGTGTCACCTGGATGCACCCCATACTCACCTTCGGCCCGGACAGTCATCATCCCGCAGCCAATTGCATCAACATGCAGGAAAGTGTCAGCACCCAAATGTTCGGCAAGCTTCACCTTGGCTTCCCAAGTGCCGCCGGTTTTCGAGATTGTCATGTGTTCAGGACGGATGCCAATTGTCGTGGCGTTGTATTTTTCTGCAATGGCACCGTCGATCAGGTTCATTTTCGGTGAGCCTATAAAGCCTGCAACAAACAAGGAATCTGGCTTGTTGTAGAGCTCCAGCGGTGAGCCGACCTGCTCAATGTTACCGCGGTTCAGCACGACAATCCGGTCGGCCATGGTCATGGCTTCCACTTGGTCATGTGTTACGTAAATCATCGTCGCACCGAGATCTTGATGCATTTGCATGATCTCAAGACGCATGTTCACGCGCAGGGCGGCGTCAAGGTTTGACAACGGCTCGTCAAAAAGGAAGCCGGTCGGGTTGCGCACTATCGCGCGACCAATAGCGACACGCTGGCGCTGTCCGCCGGAAAGCTGTCCGGGTTTGCGCTCCAGATATTCGGTCAAGTTCAGCTTTCCCGCCGCCTTGGCCACTTTCGCGTCGATTTCGTCCTTGGGCATGCCGGCCATTTTCAGACCGAACGCGATGTTGTTGCGCACACTCATGTGCGGATAAAGCGCGTAGGATTGAAACACCATCGACAGGCCGCGCTTTGAGGGCGCCTCATCCGTCACATTCTTGCCGTCGATCCAAACCTCGCCGCCAGTTAAGTCTTCAAGACCCGCGATCAATCTCAGCAATGTGGACTTGCCACAGCCGGAAGGTCCGACAAACACGACGAATTCGCCGTTTTTTATGTCAAGATTGGCGCCAGGAATGATGACCGCGTCACCGAATGACTTGCGGACGTTCTTGAGTGATATCGTGCCCATTATTTTACCGCTCCAAATGTGAGACCGCGAACAAGTTGTTTCTGCGCAAACCAGCCGAGCACCAAAATGGGTGCGATTGCCATGGTGGAGGCGGCCGAAAGCTTGGACCAGAACAGGCCTTCCGGGCTGGAATAGGATGCGATGAACTGGGTCAATGGCGCAGCGTCATTAGTGGTCAGTGCCAGCGTCCAGAAGGCTTCGTTCCATG
>JANMEX010000378.1:0-9261 GCA_031377485.1 Phyllobacteriaceae bacterium | reverse complement strand
GGTTTCCATCTCGTAGGAAAAGCTCGCGTCATTGAGGCGCAGCTTGCCCATCGCGGCCCTCAGGTCTTCAAACTGCGCCGCATCGACCGGGAACAGGCCGCAGAAGACCACCGGCTGCGCCGGCTTGAAGCCCTTGAGCATTTCGGCTGTCGGGCGCTTGTCCTCGGTGATCGTGTCGCCGACGCGCGTATCGGCGACTTCCTTGATCTGCGCGGTGATGAAGCCGACTTCGCCGGGGCCAAGCTCATCGACGGTGACGATCTTGGGGGTGAACACGCCGGTGCGGTCCACCAGATATTTGGCGTTGGCGCCCATCATCCGGATGGTCTGGCCCTTCTTCAGGACGCCGTCGATGACGCGCACAAGCACGATGACGCCGAGATACGGATCGTACCAGCTATCGACCAGCATGGCTTTGAGCGGCGCGGTCGCATCGCCCTGACGCGGCGGCGGCAACTGCTTGACGATGGCTTCGAGCACATCGGGAATGCCGATGCCGGACTTGGCCGAGATCAGCACGGCTTGTGAGGCATCAATGCCGATGACTTCCTCGACCTGTTCGCGGATGCGCTCCGGCTCGGCGGCGGGGAGGTCGATCTTGTTGAGGACCACGACGATCTCGTGGTTGTTGTCGATGGCCTGATAGACGTTCGCCAGCGTCTGCGCTTCCACGCCTTGAGAGGCATCGACCACAAGGAGCGAACCCTCGCAGGCGGCAAGCGAGCGCGAGACTTCATAGGCAAAATCGACGTGGCCGGGCGTGTCCATCAGGTTGAGAATATAGGTCTCGCCGTCATTGGCCTTGTAGGTCAGGCGCACGGTCTGCGCCTTGATGGTGATGCCGCGCTCTTTCTCGATGTCCATCGAGTCAAGCACCTGCTCGGTCATCTCGCGCAGCTCCAGCCCGCCGGTCTGCTGGATCAGCCGGTCAGCAAGCGTGGATTTGCCATGATCGATATGGGCGACGATGGAGAAATTGCGGATGTGGGAGAGTTGCGTTGTCATGGCGCGCGTTTAGCCGGACGGGGGCAAATTGGCAAGGACGGCTTAACAGCGCCAGAGGACGCAGGTTATTTGTGCATACATATGTGCATAGCTATGCATTATGCGCATTGCTGCACTGCAATATCCGCCCTACAAATTGAAAGCGCTATCAACTATCTTGTGGTTACCGGTCAATCGAAGAAGCGGCCGGAGCGTTCTCGAGAAGGAGAAACAAAATGAGCATGATGACCTCGTACAAGAACTGGCGCAATTACCGCAATACGGTTGCCGAACTCAACTCACTGTCAACCCGTGAGCTGAACGATCTGGGCATTGGCCGCGCCAACATCCGCGAAATCGCTCGCAACGCGACCCGCTAAGAATTCGGCCAAAAGCCAAAAACTTCAGGCCAAACGGCTTGGCTCAAGCCCAAGTGCTTTATCCACCCACACCCGCCACTCTGGCGGGTGTTTTGCTTTTTGGGCCCGGTGAAAGCCCGCCCTTGTCATCCCCGCGCAATGGTGGTCGATTAATCCCGTGACGTTGCAAGACTGAACGTAACGCGGCTTGACGTTGCGAGACTTGACGTAACGCGACTTGACGTGGCGAGACTTGACGTGGCGAGAATTGGGAGGGTCGGGCATGGGCGGCAATCTGAATTGGAATTTGGGCGCGCTGAAACACGCGCTGTCGCTGCGCATGTTGCCGCTGACACTGTCGCTGGTGATGAGCGTGGCGACGCTGATCGAAATGCTGTCGGCGCCGCGCACGGTTTCGCTGCTGCTTTTGCCATTCATGCTTTTTGCGGCATTGTCCGCGCTCGGTATTCGCGACATCCGGCAATCCAAGCGCTCGATCCTGCGCAATTACCCCATTTCCGGCCATGCCCGCTATCTGATGGAAGATCTGCGGCCGAAAATCCGACAGTATTTCTTTGAAGGCGAAAAGGACGGACGCCCGTTCCCGCGCGACAAACGCTCGCTGGTTTATCAACGCGCCAAAGGCCAGCTCGACAAGCGCCCGTTCGGCACCGAGTTTGACGTTTACGATCCAAGCTATGAGTGGATTTCGCACTCCATGTCACCAACGCATGTGACAAATTCCGACTTCCGCACCAAGATCGGCGGACCCGATTGCCTCAAGCCCTATGATGCGTCTGTCCTGAACATATCAGCCATGAGCTTCGGCGCGCTGTCGGCCAATGCAATCCGCGCGCTCAACAAGGGCGCCAAGATGGGTGGATTTGCCCATGACACGGGCGAGGGCGGCGTCTCGCCCTATCACCGCGAATTTGGCGGCGACGTGATCTGGGAGATCGGCTCAGGATACTTCGGCTGCCGCAATCAGGACGGCAGTTTCTCAGCTGAAAATTTCGTCAAGACGGCGACGCTTGACCAGATCAAGATGATCGAAATCAAGCTGAGCCAGGGCGCAAAACCGGGCCATGGCGGCGTATTGCCGGCGGCGAAGATCACCGAGGAAGTGTCACGCATCCGCGGCATTCCAATGGGCGTCGATTGCGTTTCCCCCGCCGCACATCCGGCCTTTTCGACGCCGCTCGAACTGATGGCCTTCATCACGAAGCTGCGCACCCTTTCAGGCGGCAAGCCGGTCGGGTTCAAACTGTGCATCGGCCAGAAGCACGAGTTTCTCGCCATCGTCAAAGCCATGCTGCAAACCGGCGTGACGCCGGATTTCATCGTGGTGGACGGCAAGGAAGGCGGCACGGGCGCAGCGCCGTCCGAATTCATCGACCATATGGGCATGCCGCTCCGCGAGGCGCTGACCTTTGTGCATTTTGCGCTCGTCGGGGCGAATTTGCGCGGGAAAATCAAGATCGGCGCGTCCGGCATGATGATCTCGGCGTTTGACATTGCCCGCACGATGGCCCTTGGCGCGGACTGGGTGAACATGGCCCGCGCCTTCATGTTCGCGGTCGGCTGCATTCAGAGCCAGACCTGCCACACGGACATGTGCCCGGTTGGCGTCGCCTCGCAAGACCCGAACCGCCAGAAGGCCATCGTCATCCCGGACAAGGCAATGCGCGTCAAACAATTCCACGAAAAGACCCTGATGGCGCTTGCCGAAGTCGTGGGCGGTGCAGGGCTCACCCACCCCTCAGGCTTCCGCCGCTTCCACTTCCATAAACGCACCAGCGAAAGCGGGGTGACGTCGTTCATGGACCTCTACCCGCCACTGAAAAAAGGCGAACTGCTGGAGGGAACAGAAGATCCAAGGTTCAGAAGAGCCTGGCAGCGCGCGCAGGCGGAAACGTTTGTCGCGGCGCATTGGAGTTGAAGTGTAACTTTCAGACAGCCACCCTGTAGCCGATGCCCGGCTCGGTCAGGATCAATTTCGGCTCTGATGGAACATCCTCGATTTTTTGCCTGAGCTGGCCGATGAAGACGCGCAAGTATGCGACATCCTCGCGGTGGGCTGGGCCCCAGACTTTTTCCAGAATGTGGCGGTGCGTCAATACGCGCCCGGGATGCTGTGCCATGAGCAGCAACAGATCGAACTCCTTTGGCGTCAGCCGCAGCGCCTCATCGGCCTTGGTAACGAGATGTCGCGCCGGGTCGATCATGATGGCGCCGATGCGCAATGTCGCTGCGATCTCTTGCCCTGATGGCACGGCGCGCAGGCAGGCGCGGATGCGGGCGAGGAGTTCGCCGATGGCAAACGGCTTGACGACATAATCATTGGCCCCGAGGTCAAGGGCTGCGATCTTTTCGGCTTCCGCGTCCCGCGCGGAAAGCACGATGATCGGCACCTGAGATGTCTGGCGGATTTGGCCGATGACGGCCTTGCCATCCATATCCGGCAAGCCAAGATCAAGGACGATGATGTCCGGACGGCGCGAGGCAAAAAGGCGCAACGCCTCGGCGGCGCCAGATGCGGTTTCAAGATCATATCCGGAAGCACCAAGCGAATGGCGCAGGAAGCGCTGGATTTGCGGCTCATCATCGACAATCAGAACCAGCGGCAAATTGGTCATGTGGCGGCGCCGTTTTGAAATGGCAGCGACAGCGCAAAGCGGGTGCCGCCCTTGTCGTCAAGCGGGCTTTGCACGCTGATCGAACCGCCGAGCAATGTTGCAATGCCACGCACAATCGCGAGGCCGAGCCCAGTGCCTTTGACAGCGGTATCCGAACCTCTGAACAAAGGGTCGAAAACATGAGCTTGCTGGTTTGACGGAATTCCCGGACCTTGATTTTCCACAGTGAACTGAAGTGTGTCGGTCGCCTGTCGCAGCGTGATGGTGACCGAAGAATCTGATGGCGAAAACTTGGCGGCGTTGTCCAGAAGATTGAACAGAGCCTGCTCCAAAAGCGCAGCATCGCTATGAATGAGTTTCACGGCTTGACCTGCTTCGATTGCATAGATGCGGGTTGCATGGGCAAGTTTGGCCCGGACCAGCGCGCTGTTCAGGACATCCGCAGGATCGACCCAATCCAACTGTGGCTGCAGCCCGGTGTTCAACCTTGTCATCGTCAGCAAATCCTCGACATAACGCGACAGCCGCCGTGTTTCTTCTTCAGTCGCCAGCAACAGATCGTCTCGCGCCTCATCCGGCAAAGACGGGCCCAGTTGGCGAAGGCTGGAGACAGAGCCAAGTATGGTTGCAAGCGGCGTGCGCAGATCATGTGAAAGCGACAGAAGCAAAGTCGCGCGAAGGCCCTCCTGATCAGCCCGGATGCGGGCGGCCTCGATCTTGTCAGCCTGCTGGATGCGGCCAAGCGCTGCACTTGCTTGGGCGATCATGGTCTTCACGGTCTGTTCGATTTCAAAAGCACGGAGGCGGTCAACATCCGGGAAGCGCACGCCTGCGACGGCTGATGCAACGGCATCGACCACAAGCGGATAGAAACCGAACCGGCTGCCTTGCCATCCGGCCGCAGTCGCCGGTTGCCCGCTGCCATAGCGGAACGCCCGCTCGCAGGCCTGGAGGGAAAAATCGTCGAGTTGCATGTCAGCAGGCCTTGCCACAGCAAGTGACATCGCGTCGTCCTTATTCTGCATGACCACAACATCTTCGCCGGTAATCAGAGCAACATGGTGCACCAACGCCTCGAACACGGGAACCTCATCGTTGCAGTCGCCAAGTGCAGCGGTGAAACGTGACAATTCATCAAGATGTGCAGCACGTCGGTTCGCAGCGTCCGCTTCATCGCGCGCCTTGCCTGCCAGCCAGCCGGTGAGGGCTGCTGTGAACAGGAAAAGCGCCAGTGCCAAAACGTCCGCCGCGCTGCCGACGCGAAGGGTGTAGAGCGGTTCAACAAAAAGGAAATTGTAAGTGGTGAACGCGAATGCTGCCGCAGTGATGCCGGGCCAGAAACCAAAGGTGACCGCGCTGGCAAGCACAGCAACCAGAAACAACAGCGGCAGCCCGGTAGCCGGAAGCCATGAGGCCGAGGCCGTGCCAAACATGGCGATCGCCGCAACAAACAGGACGGATGCTGCATAGGGTAATAGGTGAGGCATGCCCCGCCCGCTATTTGCCGGAAATCCGGCACGCTGCCTGTCTTGTTGATCTGCCATGCGAGCATCTGGTGCTGTGCGGTCGCACTTGTCCAGCATCTTTATGCAATCCTTACGCCGCACCGCACAAATCCATATCGAAACCTTATGTGCAAAAGCCGATGAACTCCATGAGGCCGGGCTCCGGTCAAAGGAGTATTTCGCATGCAAACCACAGAAGCTGTTGCGCCAAATGTTGCGCCAAGTGTTGCGCCAAATGCGGCGGAAGCACATATCCGCACTGGAGCATTCTGGACGCTGACGATCGGCGCAATCGGCGTTGTCTATGGCGACATCGGCACCTCGCCGCTTTATGCCTTCCGCGAGGCGTTCAAGGTGGCTCAGGCAAGCGGCATGACGCGCGAGGCGGCGGTGCTTGGCGTCTTGTCGCTGATATTCTGGGCGCTGATGATCATCGTCACCTTGAAATATGTGACAATCCTGTTGCGTGCCGACAATGACGGTGAGGGCGGCACGCTGACGCTACTGGCCTTGGCACAGCGCTCGCTCGGAAAAAGCATTCCGGCTGTTGTCGCGCTGGGCGCGCTTGGCGCATCGCTGTTTTTTGGAGATGCGCTGATCACGCCGGCAATTTCCGTTTTGTCTGCGGTCGAAGGGCTGAAGCTCGTGACCTCGCAGCTTGAACCCGTTGTCATCCCGATCACGCTTGCCATCATCATCGGCCTATTTGCCGTCCAATCCAAGGGCACATCGGCAGTTGCAGGCCTGTTCGGCCCCGTCACATTAATCTGGTTTGTTGTCCTTGCGCTTGGCGGGCTGATGCACATTGGTGCAAATCCGGGCGTGTTGTTGGCCCTCAATCCGGTTTATGCCGTGACATTCCTGATGCACAATGGCGCATTGGGCTTCGTGGTACTCGGCGCTGTATTCCTCGCGGTCACCGGCGCGGAAGCGCTTTATGCGGACCTTGGCCATTTCGGTCGCGGCCCGATCCAACTGGCCTGGGTGGCTGTCGCATTTCCGGCCTTGACGCTGAACTATTTTGGCCAGGGCGCAATGGTCCTGAGTGATCCCGCGACGGAAACCGACCCGTTCTTCCTGCTCTATCCGCAATGGGCGCTGCTGCCTGTGGTCATTCTCGCGACCGCCGCGACAATCATTGCAAGCCAAGCGGTCATCACGGGCGCTTACTCGCTGACACGCCAGGCGATCCAGCTGAAACTGTTGCCGCGCATGCGCATCATGCACACGTCCGAAGCGCAATCCGGCCAGATCTTCATGCCGGGTGTCAACATGATGCTGATGGCGGGCGTTATTGCGCTGGTGCTGGCGTTCGGCTCGTCTTCGGGGCTGGCCAATGCCTACGGCATCGCCGTCACCGGTACGATGGTGATCACCGCAATCCTTGCCGTAATCGTTGTCAACCGCCATTGGGGCTGGCCGGTCTGGGCCGCAGTCCTGCTCATCGTTCCCTTCCTCTTGATTGATCTTGTCTTTTTGGGAGCCAATCTCATGAAAATTTTCGAAGGCGGCTATGTGCCGCTGCTTATCGCCTCGCTGGTGTGCCTCGTGATGTGGACATGGATGCGCGGCACCATGGTGCTGGCGCGCAAGGATGCGCAATCCGAAGTGATGCTGGATGATTTGTTAAAATCTCTGGCGCGCAAGATGCCGCCGTCCATTCCCGGCACCGCTGTCTTTCTCACCGCGCACCCGCAATATGCGCCGGTCGCACTGATGCACTCTCTCAAACATTTCAAATCGCTGCATGAGGACAATGTGATCCTGACGGTGGTCACATCCGACAAGCCGCGGGTGAGTGACGCCGAGCGCATCGCCATCGAAGTGCTGGCCCCGCGTTTCCGCCGTGTGATCATGACGTTTGGCTACATGGAAGAGCCGAACATTCCGGCAGGCCTTGGCCTTTGCCGCAAGCTTGGCTGGAAGTTCGATATCATGTCGACATCCTTCCTCGTGTCGCGCCGATCCTTGCGCCTCTCCGCAAAGAGCGTCATGCCCGTGTGGCAAAGCCGATTGTTCATCTACCTGTCCCGCAACGCAGCAGCGGCAACGGATTATTTCCACATTCCGGCAGGGCGTGTTGTCGAGATCGGGGCGCAGGTGAATATTTGAGGCCGGCATCCAGCCTTCTTGCCTCAGTTTGCAAACTGTGCACGATGCCTTTTACGCAATTGTGCCATGGTGTTGCCGGATCAATTCCGGCAACCCAATGGTCCAAAACGATGGCACCGAAACGTAAGAGGCATAAGTGAAAAAACTGATCGCACTGTTTTCCATCTTGTTTGTGCTCATACCCGCAAGTGTGTTTGCGCAAGGCATATCCCAGCAAAAACTGAGATTTGCGCCGGGCAAAACCCAAACCACGATCAGTGGTGAGATTTTCGGACGCGAAACGATAGACTATGTTGTCGGCGCCAAGCGCGGCCAGACAATGACGGTTCGTTTTGCACCGTCGAACCGGTTTGCCTTTTTCAACCTTCTGGCCCCGGACACCGGCGACGCTTTGTTTGTCGGCCAGGACCAGGGCAATCCGGGAAGGTTCACCGCACGCCTCGGAT
Source organism: Phyllobacteriaceae bacterium (assembly GCA_031377485.1). Classification (GTDB taxonomy): domain Bacteria; phylum Pseudomonadota; class Alphaproteobacteria; order Rhizobiales; family Rhizobiaceae; genus JANMEX01. Next base: position 1,219 of record JANMEX010000378.1, on the reverse strand, counting down.
CAACCGGCAATTATATCATCCGCGTCTATCTGGTCCGCGCGGCAGCGCGACGTGGAGAAACGGCTCAGTTCAATTTGACGGTTGCAATCGCGGGCGCAGCACCCCCGCCGCCGGCGCCTTCCGGCGACTTTGCGGACGGAGATGCTGGCGGACCAGACTTTTGGGCCGTCGCAGGCCTGACACCAGGCGACAAGCTCAACATGCGCCGAGGGCCGTCAACGACCGAGGTCGCAATCGCAACGTTCCGCAATGGCAAGGTGCTGAAAAATCTTGGCTGCCGCCGGATTGGCGCACAGCGCTGGTGCAAAGTGCAAAACCCCGAAGTGCCGCGGCAGACCGGCTGGGTGAACGGGCGGTACCTGCGTGAATCCGGCGCTCCGGTAGACAATGTCCGGCCTGATGACGCCATGGTTCCAGGCACAAACTACAACGCGACCGGCGAAGTCGACTGTGCCATCGCTGGATACCCAAGCGTCAACAGCTGCGAGTTTGGCGTGACGCGCGGGCGCAACGGCTTGGCGACCGTTTTCATCACCTTGCCGGATGGAGACCAACGGGTGCTGGAGTTTGACGATGGGCAAGTGCGCCCCTTGTCAGGCGTTACAGCCTTCCGCTTCCGCCAGTCCGGCGATACTTATTTCATCAACGTCAACAATGGTCAGGAACGTTTCACGGTCGTCGATGCAGTGATCAACGGCGGGTGAGTTGCGAAGAAAATTGAAAAAAATGGCCGGCCGCGCTGACTGTGCGGCAGGCCTTTCAATATTGAACTTTTCATTTCAATCGACGACGCGCACCGCACCCTTGGCAGCGCTGGTGGCGAATTTGGCGTAAACCCGCAGTGCCGGTGTGACATTGCGCTTGCGCTTGACTTTGGGGGTCCATGCTTCCTTGCCACGGGCTTCCTCGGCGGCGCGGCGGCGGTCGAGTTCTGCCTGCGGGACCGCAAGATTGATGGTGCGGTTCGGGATGTCGATCTCGATCAGATCGCCTTCTTCGACGAGGCCGATCAGCCCGCCTTCCTCGGCTTCCGGCGAGACATGGCCGATGGATAGGCCCGATGTGCCGCCGGAGAAACGGCCGTCAGTCAAAAGGGCGCAGACTTTGCCCATGCCCTTGGATTTCAGATAGCTGGTCGGATAGAGCATCTCCTGCATGCCGGGGCCACCGCGCGGTCCTTCGTAGCGGATGACGACGACATCGCCTGCCTTGATCTCGT
>JANMEX010000331.1:0-5240 GCA_031377485.1 Phyllobacteriaceae bacterium | reverse complement strand
GCTTCATCGTTCATTTCACGCGCGACTATCTCTTGAGCGAGAACAACAATCTACTGGTGCTGTTCTACGGCTCGTTCATTCCGGCTCGCTATGCTGAGAACCTTAACTGGGAGGCGTTCACCAGCCCAGTGACCTATTCTCTCCTGCATGGCAGTGTCGGGCATCTGTTGAACAATTCAGTCTGGCTCGTCGCTTTTGGCAGTCCAGTCGCCTAAGCAATGAGCAATTTACGCTTTTGCCTGTTCTGGATTGCAACAGCGGTGATTGCAGCGCTTTTCCACTTCCTTGCCGATCCGGCCAGCATGGCGCCAATGATCGGCGCATCGGGTGCTGTTTCTGGCATGATGGGCGCTGCGGCGCGCGCCGGTTTCCGGCTAAAAGCCGATGGCGAATCAGAAGGGCGGCGAGTCGTTTTGCCACCCATCGCCCAATTAATCCGCTCACGAACCGTTTTGACCTTTCTTGGCTTTTATCTCATCACCAACGTCGGCATCGGCGTGTTTGGCGCTTCTGCTGGTTCGCCAGTCGCCAACATTGCCTGGCAGGCGCATATCGGCGGGTTGATCGCAGGTTTTTTGCTGTTGCCGCTCTTTTTGCGCCAACCACAGCGTTAAACACATCCGCGTTTTTGCTTGAATTATAGTAGTTTCAGGCGCACCCTTCCGTTGCGTCTTCCGCTCACGCGGTGTGGCAAATCCTGATGCGGCGGCGCGAGCTTTTGCGTGCCAACAGGGAGGCCAGAAATGTCAGTCAAATCCATACTTGCAGAAAAAGGCAGTGAAGTTCTCACTGTCACATCAGATTTAACGGTTGAACATGCCGTCGCGCTCCTTGCAAAACACAGAATAGGCGCTCTCGTGGTTGCAGATACCACCGGGACCATAAAAGGCATCATTTCAGAACGCGATGTGATCCGCCACATTGCCGAAGACGGCGTGGGTATCCTTGGTCAAAAAATAGCAACTGTAATGACCGCGAACGTAAAAGTCTGCTCGGAAAACCACACCGTCAACGACGTCATGGAAATCATGACACGCGGCCGCTTCCGTCATCTGCCGGTTGAACGCGGAGGCAAACTGATCGGCGTGATTTCGATCGGCGATGTGGTCAAACGCAAAATCGAAGAGACGCAACGCGAGGCGGATGAAATCAGGACCTATATCGCGACGGCTTGAACGCTCAAGCAAACGCCAATTGAAGCCGCTCAATGTCTTCCAGCTTTGAGATGACTGACTCATAGCCGATCTGAATCAATTCATCGGCGCGGTGAAATTCAGTCAGGCCGATGTTGCCGAGGCGCGGGTGAATGGCTAAGTCCGGCGGGTCGCCGGCGAGTTTGGCACGCGAGATGCGGTCCTGGATGATGTTGAAGGCTTCGACCATCGTGCCAGTGATGCCCAGGCGCTGGCTGCGCTCCAGTGAGGCGTCGGCTACGTGGGCGCCATTGGCTTTTTCGCGGTCAGTCGGGCCCGCATCATGGCGGACGACGGCAGCGCGGCCGAAATGGTCGTAGTGCATGTTGACCGCGACCACAGCCATCTGTTCATAGGCACGGCAGACTGACACCGGCACAGGATTGACGAGAGCGCCATCAACCAGCAGCCGGTTATTGCAGACAACCGGCTCGAACACGCCGGGCAGGGCAAAAGAGGCGCGCATAGCATTGATCAGCGAGCCGCTTGACAGCCAGATTTCATGGCCGGTCTTGATTTCAGCTGCAACGCAGACAAACGGCTTGCCAAGATCAGCGAATGTGATGTCTTCGAGATGGGTGCGCAGCTTTTGGTCCAACTTCAGGCCGCCCAGCAGTCCGTTGCCGCCGAAGCGGAAGTCCAAAAGGCCAAATATGCGCCGTTTGGTGAGCGTCCGGGCAAATTCCTCAAGCGCATCAAGCTTGCCGGCCAGATAACAACCACCGACCAATGCGCCGATGGAAGTTCCGGCAATCATGCGGATCGGGATTTTGGCTTCGTCGAGCGCTCGCAGGACGCCAATGTGCGCCCAGCCTTTGGCGACGCCACCACCCAATGCAAGCGCGATGCCGCGTTTTTCTGGATGGGCAATGACTGGTTTGGCAAGACCTGGAACAGGATGACCTGGTGCAGAAAGACCCGGGGTCGCGCCTGCGCCACCGGATGGAAATCCGGCTTCGTTAGAAATTTCCAACGCGTTTTGCGGCGCTTTTCGGGTTGCCCACTCGAGCATTTTCCCGTTCTCCTCTACCCAGGTCTTTGATATTACACATGGAACCTATCCAAATGCTGAATCAGTCTTTTTGCAGCGACCAGCCGTTCAATTTGCCGTTAACAACACGATAAAAGCAGCTTTTGCGTCCGGTGTGGCATGTCAATCCGTCGCCTGAGACATTAACCTTGAGCCACAGCGCGTCCTGATCACAATCGGTTCGCAGTTCGACTACGGTTTGTAAATTTCCGGATGTTTCGCCTTTCTTCCACAATTCCTGTCGCGAGCGGGACCAGTAGTGTGCCACTCCGGTTTCCAGCGTGAGCGCCAAGGATTGTTCATTCATATAAGCCACCATCAACAGTTCGCCATCAGCCATATTGGTGACGACCGCTGTAATCAGGCCGTTTTTATCGAACTTCGGCGTAAAAACTGCGCCATCTTCCAGCTCATGCTTGTCATTTGACGGGGTCGGGAAATCGGACATTGCTAAACCTCAAATAAAAATGCCGCGAACCTTGCGGGGCGCGGCATTGCATTACTGTAAATACTTACCAGTTGCGAAGAGAAATTATCCGCGCAGCATGGTCATGAAGCGAACCTGCTCTTGCGGATTGTCCTTGAACTCACCGGTGAAAGAGCTGGTTATAGTCTTCGAACCTTGCATCTTGATGCCACGCATTGCCATACACATGTGCTCGGCCTCGATGAGGATGGCCACACCGCGGGGACGCAGCACATCATCAATGCACGACGAAATCTGCGCTGTTAATGCTTCCTGCGTTTGCAGACGCCGCGCAAATATATCAACCACTCGGGCAATCTTCGAAAGGCCAACAACCTTTCCATCCGGCAGATAGGCGATATGCGCTTTGCCGATGATCGGCACCACATGGTGTTCACAGTGCGAATGGAACGAGATGTCCTTGATCAGGACCATATCGTCATAGCCCGCGACTTCTTCAAAGGTGCGGCCAAGCTCGGCAGCCGGATCTTCGAAATAGCCGCCAAACATTTCACCGTAGGCTTTCGCCACGCGGGCAGGCGTGTCTAGAAGGCCTTCGCGGTCCGGATTGTCGCCTGTCCAGCGCAATAGAGTTCGTACTGCAGCTTCCGCCTCTTCGCGTGACGGGCGAATGGCGTCAGCCAGTTTTTTAGAATAATTCGAATTGCTGCTTTGCAGCTTTGACACGATAGCATCCATCTTGGCGTCTCCCGTAGTCCCCCTCTACGGAGGGACGAGTTGAACGGACCACGCCAGATCGGAAAATAATCCGGCGGATTTCGACGGGAATTCCCGCCAGATCTATTTCAACATCTACCATATGGCAGATTGATGAAATTTCGATCCTGTTCCTATATATAGGCGCATTGAAACAATTTGAAGGGGTAACCCCGCCAAGTTCTGTTTCCACAGCGCCACCGGGAAATATGCGATGATCGACGACATCTACAACGCCAAAATTCTAGAATTTGCCGGCAATATCCCACGCATTGGTCGCCTCGCGCATCCCGACGCCAGCGCGACAGCTCACTCAAAGCTCTGTGGTTCGACGGTCATCGTTGACTTGAATGTCAAGAATGGCGTGGTAACCGATTTTGCGCATGACGTGAAAGCCTGTGCCTTGGGGCAATCGAGCGCCTCGATCATTGCGCGCCATGTAATTGGTGCGACTACGGTTGAACTCCGCACTGTCCGCGAAACGATGCGCAAAATGTTGAAGGAAAACGGCCCGGCGCCTGAAGGCCGTTTTGAGGATTTGAAATTTCTTGAGCCGGTGCGTGACTATAAGGCGCGCCATGCTTCGACTTTGCTGACTTTTGATGCCGTAGTCGATTGTCTGGACCAGATCGAACGGAAATCGGCTGCTGCCTGAGCCATGTGCGCCGAACATTCTCACCCGCCAGTCATGCACTCCCGCAATTTTAGCGGAGTATGGCGCAAAACTCCCGGCCGCCTTTTTGGCGTAGGCTTTGTGCGCCTGTATCAGCTGACGCTCTCCGGCTTTATTGGCAACAACTGCCGACATTTGCCGACTTGCTCGGAATATGCTTACGAAGCCTTTGCCCGCCACGGCCTCTGGTCGGGAGGATGGATGGCACTGTTTCGTGTTATGCGCTGCGGTCCCGGCGGGACCTGCGGCATCGATAATGTACCGATTATTCTAGAGCCAAATCTGAAATGGTATGCGCCATGGCGCTTCTGGCACTTGGACAGAAGACCTGGGCAGTGAGTTCGTCCGACTTTACCAATTCACATTCTAGCGCTATGACGCGCGCGCTTGGTTTACAAGCTTATTTTGCACCACCCGCGCTCGTTTGCGGGACTGGATAAGGATGAACTGACATGAACGTTTCCCTGAAATTTCCCGATGGTTCCCAGCGCGACTATGATGCCACGTTGACGGGCGCTTCGCTTGCTGAGGGCATCTCAAAGTCACTCGCCAAGAAGGCCGTCGCTTACGCGTTGAACGGCGAGGTCCGCGATCTGTGCGACCCGCTCGGCACTTCTGGCGACGTGGAAATCATAACGCGTGAAGACAAGCGCGCGCTCGAGCTCATTCGCCACGATGCCGCCCACGTCATGGCGGAAGCTGTGCAGGAGTTGTTTCCGGGAACGCAGGTCACTATTGGACCGGTGATCGAGAATGGCTTCTACTATGATTTCAAACGCATGGATGATCAGGGAAATGACCGGCCGTTCACGCCTGATGAACTGCCCACCATCGAAAAGAAAATGCGGGAAATCATAGGCCGCAACAAGCCTTTCACCAAGCAAGTCTGGTCGCGTGAAAAAGCAAAAGAAGTCTTTGCCGCGAAGGGCGAGACGTACAAGATTGAATTGATCGATGCGATCAAGTCCGGCGAAGATTTGAAAATTTATGCGCAGGGCGACTGGTTCGATCTTTGCCGCGGGCCGCACATGGCTTCCACTGGACAAGTGGGCAACGCCTTCAAGCTTATGAAGGTCGCCGGGGCTTACTGGCGTGGCGATTCCAACAATCCGATGCTTTCGCGCATATACGCAACGGCTTGGCATACGCAGGAAGAACTCG
>JANMEX010000316.1:0-8289 GCA_031377485.1 Phyllobacteriaceae bacterium | reverse complement strand
CAACCCAATATCTAAAATCAAATCCGTAGGTATAACGGCAAGTAAAAAGCGTTGTTGGATTCATTTTTTCGCCATTACTGTCAATAAACTGTAGATGCCATGATTTTGAAACACAATGGAATCCAATTTTTTCAAGTCTTTCTACCGCGTTTATAGCAGATTTATCATAGTTAATATTCTGTTCGTTAAGAGTCATTGCTTTGTTTATGTTTGCGGTCGAGTCACCAATTAATTTAAAATTCTCAAACGGACCTGCCCGGATGGCCCTGTCATGAAAGGAAATACGCCAAAAGACGGCAAATGCAATAATTGCGATTGCAACCATAAAAATTGTGATTCTTCGCATAGACACGTTGCTCCAATTGACGATTCTATCCTAGGTAGAAGCAACTAGGTAAATTAAATGTGCACGGAGGGGATGTATCGATGACCAAACTGCTAGTATGCGGCAGGCCAGTTGGGCTATTTGGAGTTTCATTGGAGAATTTTGGCCATCTCTTTTTCGCACTAAGTGATGATGACGTTCTAAGTGACAACGATTTGGTGATAAGGGCCGGACCTAGTGGCAGCTTCCTAAACAGTCCGTTGAATGGTCAAATAAGCGTTACCCTCGGTGAGTCAAATGACTCGTTCGCAAGTGTAGCAGAGCAGTTAAGTCTTGATGAGTCCGAAATATTTGACGTGTATGTTACTGCAAGCTTAAATCTCGGGAGTGATGGTTTCAACACAAACGTTTTTGAAGTATGGGACACTCTAGCCGATCTCGGATCTCAGGTGATTGCGAATGGATTTACTTACAATTTGGCTGTTCAAAACTCGAACTCGTTCGTTGGAACCTTACTTAGCATATTGGGAATTGACAACACAAGCTTAACTGCGATTCAAACGCCTAACGATTGGATTCCGTTTTACGCGTATCTTGCAGTTACTCACTCATTCGCTCAAGATTTTTACAGCGGCACCAGCTACGGATATACGATTCGCGGAAGCTCGCTCTTCTTGGATAGTATTGAAATGCCGTTGGCGGACCGCCTGTTCGCTCTCAACGCGAACACGCCCTTTGCGCCTTGGGCGACCGGCGATTTCGTCACCACCTTCGGCGGCAATGATGAGCTGCATGACGGCAACCGCAAGGACACTCTCGAGGGCGGGGCTGGCGACGACATCTTTATCCTGCAGGACGACGGCGCGGCGGACATTATTATCACCGGTGAGGGCGATGACATTGTGCGAGGCGGCGGGGCGGAGGACCGGCTGGTCTTGCGGATCGATATTCTCGACAAGATGTATGAAGACTGGAAGGCGCAGCTTGAGTATTCCAATGAAAACCATGGGGCGAATTTTGTCTTGACCGGCGACGCGCTCGTGAAGCCGTCCGAGCGGATGGGCGAGGACGCCGCGACGAGCGGGCTGCCGATCCTCGGCGGATTCTGGGACATGGCATGCGATGGTGTCGAGTGTGTCCGGCTTAACACCGGTACATTTTATCCGACTTTATCCAATCCGGAGGAAACAGGCCCGGGAAGTCTGGCCGCCACATTCCCGCAACTGGTTTATGCCTATAGTTGGAATGACGGCGATGGAGTTGCGCAGCAGGCGCAGGTTTTCCCATTCGGCTACAGTTTTGAACTTGTCGATGGCGATCTGGTTATCACCTTTGCTTATGGCACTCCCCCGGAAGGGCAGAAGGGTATCGACATTGCGCAACACACCGTGACCGTCAAAGATTTTCAGGACGGCGATTTCGGCATTCACATCTATGATCCGACGCTCATCATCGTACCGGGTTCGCCTGTTTACGAGTTTGACATGCACTTGGAGGAATGGGTTGTCGCCAACAGCGGGCCAGATTCAGCCTACGCAAGTGTAACTGATGCAGAACACGTTTCCTATATTAACAATGGTGGTCATTATATACCCATTCTCGCGGCCATTGACCCCGCAACCACCGGCATCATTCCGCAATCGCCACCACAGGCTGCGCCTCGAATTGATGGTGACGGAAATGACAACCTTATTTACGGCGACGCGTCCGGCGAATTGATCCGCGGTCATGCCGGCAATGACACAATTAACGCAATTGGCGGCGATGACCGGGTGGACGGCGGCGACGGCGATGACGTTATCCATCTGGGCAATGGAGCCGACCTTGCCATCGGCGGGTCAGGTCTGGATGTGCTTTTTGGCGAGGTCGGTAGCGACGGCATTTCTGGCGGGGCGGGCGACGACCAGATCAGCGGCGGCGCAGGTAAAGACTGGCTTTTTGGCGATACAGGCAACGATGTGATTGCTGGTGACGGCGGCGATGACACGCTTGAGGGCGGCGACGGTGATGACAGCCTCGACGGGGGTGCCGGCTTGGACACGCTCTAGGGCGGTGCGGGTCAGGACACGCTGACCGGTGGCAAGAATGCCGACACCTTAAATGGCGGCGATGGCGGTGACACGCTTTGGGGCGGTGACGGCCTCGACTTGCTGTTGGGCGACAGCGCAAACGATGTGCTCTGGGGTGGCACAGGCAACGACCGTCTTGAAGGTGGCGTTGGTGATGATTTGCTGAACGGCGAGGGCGGTGATGATATACTGATCGGCGGTGTTGGAAATGACGTGTTGTCGGGTTCCAGTGGTCATGACCGGCTGGAGGGCGGCGACGGCGATGACATTTTGACCGGCGGCGCGGCGGTTGACCGTTTTGTGTTCGCATCCGGCTATGGACAAGACCGGATCACTGACTTTGCCGGAAACGATTTCATCTTACTCGATGTGGCATTGGCGACAGACTTTGCGGATGCCATGTCCCACGCGAGCCAATCCGGCGCTGACGTGGCGTTCACTTTCGGCGACGATGTTCTGACACTTGCCAACCGGTCGCTCGGCAGCTTCAATGCGGGTGATTTCGTGTTTGCCAGAGGGGCATTTAGATCCGTTGGCCGTTCTGCGACCGCGCGAAGTAGCTTTGATAAGGGGGGCGGAGAAGGCGGGAGCCTGACAAATTGAATTTCCGAAAAACGGCGCTTGAAAAAGTCGGCGGCTTGTGAAAAAAGCCACGCACCAAGATAGGGGTATAGCTCAGTTGGTAGAGCGGCGGTCTCCAAAACCGCAGGCCGCGGGTTCGAACCCTGCTGCCCCTGCCATTTTTCTCACACTCATAAAGTCTAAGTTGGCGGCGTATCACGCCCGCTTGTTTCGCGATGGCATATCGGGCATTTTTGCATCTTGATTGTTTGACAGGCGCAAGGGTGGAAAATGACTTCGAGACAGTCTGCGAAACCGGCGCAATTGATATCGGCAGATCAGGCGGCCGGTCTGGTCCAATCCGGCATGTGGCTTGACTATGGTACGTCGCTTTGCCAGCCGGATGTGTTTGACAAGGCACTCGGCAAACGCATCCAGGACCTCACCAATATCAAGATTCGCAACTGCCTGACGATGAGGCCGCGCGCAGTGCTGGATGCTGATCCCAATGGCGATCACGTTCATTGGTTTTCGCTGCATTTTTCCGGTTATGATCGCAAGAAACATGACGAGGGCCGGTGTCACTATATTCCGGTAAACCTGGGCGAAATCCCTGATTATTACCGCCGCTTCATGGCGCCGGTGGACATTGTCATTCTCAAAACCTGTCCCATGGATGAAAATGGCTATTTCAACATGAGCGCCGCCAACCTCTGGCACCGCGCGATTATTGAACATGCGCGGCTGGTTATCATTGAGACGACCACCGGCAATCCGTATGTGCACGGTTCTGAAACCGGTATTCATGTCAGCGAAGTGGATTATATTATTGACGGCGACAATGCGCCTGCGCCGGAGCTTCCCAACCCCGCGCCGACAGACATAGACCGCGCCGTTGCCCGCTACATCGTCAACGAGGTGGAAAACGGTTCTTGTCTGCAAATCGGCATTGGAGGGATGCCAAACGCCGTATGTGCGCTTCTGCTCGAGAGCGGCGTGGATGATCTTGGCGTGCACACCGAGATGATGACCGATGGCATTGCCGAGCTGTATCGGGCAGGGCGGGTCAGCGGCGCGCGCAAGGCGCTCGACCCCGGCAAGATTGTCTACTCCTTTGCACTGGGTTCCAAGTCGCTTTACGACACACTCGCACATAACGCGGACATGATGTGCTGCCCGGTCGATTACACCAATTTGCCAGCCAACATTATGCAGAACCCCGGCGTCGTGTCGATTAATAGCACGACTCAAATTGACCTGCAGGGGCAGGCAGCATCGGAGTCCGATGGCAACCGGCATCTCACCGGCACTGGCGGCCAACTCCAGTTTGTGCGCGGTGCCTATGCGTCCAAGGGCGGCAAATCGTTTCTCTGTTTGCCATCCACCTACGACAAGCGCGGCGAACCGCGCAGCCGGATTGTCTTTAATCTGACGCAGGGCAACATCGTCACGACACCGCGCTCTGATGTTATGTACGTCGTAACGGAATACGGAATTGTGAATCTCAAGGGCAAGTCAACGCCGGAACGGGCACGGGCGCTAATCAGCATCGCGCATCCCGATTTTCAGGAAGCGCTGGAGCGGCAGGCGTTTGACAACCGTCTCCTGCCGCGTGGCCTGTCGTTTTAACCGGATTGAGCCAAACGCGGATGGCGCTTTTCAATAAATGCGTCGATACGCTCACAGGTATCGGCCTCCATCATGTTGCGTGCCATGACATCTGAAGCAAGCGCGTAGGCTTGAGGTAGCGCCATGCCGCGCTGTTTATGGAACATGGCCTTCCCATAACGGATGGCATTGGGATCCTTGCTCACGATTGTGTCCACCTTGGCCTGCACGGCGTCATCCAATTTCGCGTCGTCAACGGAGTGATTGATGAGGCCATAAGTCACGGCAGTTTCGGCGGAGATGAACTCGCCAGTGACCAGCATGTCGAACGCCTGCTTGGCAGAAACATTACGGGACAGCGCTACGGCGGGTGTTGAACAGAACAGACCGACATTGATGCCCGAAACGGCAAACCGCGTCGATCGGGCGGCGATGGCGAGATCGCAGCTGGCGACCAATTGGCAACCGGCAGCAGTGGCAATGCCGTGAACTTGCGCGATAACCGGCACAGGCAAGTTGACGATTGACTGCATCACCATAGAGCAACGGGCAAAGAGGTCTTCGTAATAGGCCTTTTCGGGGTTCGTTCGCATTTCGGCCAGGTCATGTCCGGCGCAAAAGGCTTTCCCAGCACCAGAGATGACAACACAACGCGCATTCTTATCAGCGGCAATTTCATGAAGAGACTTCTGCAGAGCGTTCAGCAAATCGGTGGACAGGGCGTTCAATTTGGCCGGGCGGTTGAGGCGCAACCGGATTACGCCGTTCGCCATGGACGTAATCAAAGGTGGCTCAAAATCATCGTAATCCGGCTTGTTCATAGTTCACTCCAACACAATGCTGTTCAGGCTGGTCAGATGACCACAATCGAAGAATAGGTGTGGCGTGCGGGGTGTCAATGCGGATAGAAGACGAGAGAGGCGGCAGCGGCTTTGCCCATTTGGTATGTTTACTTTGACGTGGATTTTCATTGCGCAAAGTCTGTGTCCCCTACGATCAGTCTTTGGGCATTAAAAAAGTACTTGTGAATCAGCTGAGCCGTCTTTATATGAAGGTCATGAAACGCGGTGCGCGGGGCCAATAATGGTGCCGCGCTCCTTTTTGTCTTGAAGAGAAACAAGCGATTCGGGTGACTTTGGCCCAGATCCGGCAGGCATCAGATGGCTTCAAAAACAAACCCGTTTACCTTCCTACAACAGGTTCGGGCAGAAACGGCCAAGGTAACGTGGCCAAGCCGTCGCGAAACCGTGATCTCGACCGCGTTGGTCGTTGCCATGGCATTTTTGGCTGCATTGTTCTTTTTTCTGTCGGACCAGTTGATGGCATTCGCCGTTGAGCTCATTCTTGGTCTCGGCAAGTAAGTTATTGGGAATACGAGGTAATTTGATGGCGGCTCGCTGGTACATCGTCCACGCTTACTCGAATTTCGAGAAGAAGGTGGCCGAGTCGATCGAAGAAAAGGCAAAGCAAAAAGGCTTGTCTCATTTGTTCGAGAAAATTCTCGTGCCGACCGAAAAGATCGTGGAAATTCGCCGTGGCCGCAAGGTTGATGCCGAACGCAAGTTCTTTCCCGGTTATGTTCTGGTCCGCGCAACGCTGACCGACGAAGCATTTCATCTGATCAAGAACACTCCGAAGGTTACGGGTTTTCTTGGATCTGATTCTAAGCCAGTTCCGATTCCCGATTCGGAAGCCGAACGCATTCTGAACCAGATTCAAGAAGGTGTTGAGCGTCCGAAGTCGAGTGTATCGTTTGAAATCGGCGAGCAGGTACGCGTTTCTGACGGTCCGTTTGCTTCGTTCAACGGCATTGTTCAAGAAGTTGATCAAGAACGTTCGCGTCTCAAAGTCGAGGTTTCGATTTTCGGCCGCGCCACGCCGGTCGATCTGGAATTCAGTCAGGTCGAAAAGGGCTGACGGAAAACCGCGAAAGCGGCAGGCATGGGATTTATATGTCTCATGCCTAAAAATGGTGGAAGGAAGTCGAACCTGGCCGGTTCGCCGACCGTACCACCGAACTGCAACCCGACCGGTGTACAGCCGGTCATGTCTAGGAAGGCAGAGAAATGGCCAAGAAAATTATGGGCCAGATCAAGCTGCAGGTTCCGGCAGGTTCGGCTACGCCGTCCCCGCCAATCGGACCAGCACTCGGTCAGCGTGGCGTTAACATCATGGAATTCTGCAAGGCATTCAACGCCCAGACGCAGGATACGGAAAAGGGATCACCGGTTCCGGTGGTCATTACATATTATCAGGACAAGTCTTTCACATTTGTGATGAAGACTCCTCCGGTCAGCTTCTTTCTCAAGAAAGCCGCTGGCCTCAAGTCCGGCTCCAAGACCCCTGGCCGTGGTACGGTTGGTAAGGTCAGCAAAGCCGATATTCGCAAGATCGCCGAAGCCAAGCTGAAGGATCTCAACGCTTACGACGTTGCTGCCGCTATGCTGATGGTTGAAGGCTCTGCCCGGTCTATGGGCTTGGAAGTGGTTGGTTGATCATGGCAAAAATTGCAAAACGTTTGACCAACATTCGTGAAGGTGTTGACCGCGAAAAGCTTTACGACCTTGAGTCAGCGCTCACGCTCGTCAAGGATCGTGCGACGGCAAAGTTCGATGAGACCATCGAAGTTTCTATGAATCTTGGCGTTGATCCGCGTCACGCAGATCAAATGGTCCGTGGCGTTGTCAATCTTCCGAACGGCACTGGCCGCACGGTTCGTGTTGCCGTGTTTGCGCGCGGTGCGAAGGCTGATGAAGCCAAAGCTGCCGGTGCAGACATTGTCGGTGCGGAAGAGCTTTTCGAATCTGTCAATGGCGGTAACATCGACTTTGATCGTTGTATTGCAACACCAGACATGATGCCGCTGGTCGGTCGTCTCGGCAAGGTTCTCGGCCCGCGCGGCATGATGCCTAACCCGAAGGTCGGCACAGTCACGATGGACATCGCGGCTGCCGTCAAGGCTTCCAAAGGTGGCGCTGTGGAGTTCCGCGTTGAAAAAGCCGGCATCATTCATGGCGGTATTGGCAAGGCAAGCTTCAGTCAGCAGGCGTTGGCTGAGAACATCCGCGCATTTGCGGATGCCGTGATCAAGGCAAAGCCAACCGGCGCTAAAGGCAACTATGTCAAGCGCGTGGCGATTTCCTCGACCATGGGCGTCGGCGTCAAGATTGATCCGTCAACTTTAGCCGTGGCGTAATTACTGCAAACGCAGAATTTAGATCAGGCTTTAACGGTCTGATTTTCAGAAGAATTCCGGGCTTTGTGAAATGAGCCCGGATTTCCGGAAGGAGACTTCCGGAAGTCCTGTCCGAGATTGCGGGTGGCTAACGCCATAATCCATTTGGGCCTGCATGAGACGGGGATGACGATATTCAGGCGGGAGACCGCCAGGAATTGGTTCGAACCCAGACGGCCTTTCGCCGCCCGCCTTTAAAAAGCGGATGCGAGGGGGACAGGATCCTCAGAGCGTCGTGACCGGATTTCCGGGAGCGGCAAAAGGCAACCCGGCAGGCTGTAGACAAAAAAGCAGTCTGCCAACTGGAGAGTGGCAGTGGATAGAGCGGAAAAGCGCGAGCTCGTCACGACGTTGAACGAAGTCTTTACGACAACGGGATCTGTTGTGGTGGCTCACTATGCCGGTCTGACAGTGGCGCAGATGAACGATTACCGTTCAAAAATGCGTGCAGCTGGCGGACACGTCAAAGTCGCGAAGAACCGTCTCGCCAA
>JANMEX010000294.1:0-2918 GCA_031377485.1 Phyllobacteriaceae bacterium | reverse complement strand
CCAGTGTGCCGCGCCCATACCCGCCCACGGCTACGACCGCGATCCGCTCTCCAGATGAGGGATTGTCAGACGGATAGACATGTCGCGTCGCATAACGATAAAGCGCCGAGATAATGCCATCCATCTGACCGGAAAGGCGCATTGCGCAGGTAAGACCACTGCCGTCGGCGCGAAGCATGGCCTCGGCCTCGTGGCGACCAGTGGTCAGCGCCTGTTTCAGGATTTCCATAACCTGTGGGCGAAACTTATCCTTGGATGCGCCGGGAGGTACTTTGTCCACTAATTGGTCTAGGCGGGCGTCCAACGCCTCCAAGTCGATGATCCTGCCAAGCTTGAGGACGTGCTGCATGTTTATGGTCAATCCGCGCCAAATCGCGCGCTGTATAACGGGTTTTGCGTCAGTGCGATACCAGTCAGTTGCGGGGATGAATTTACTTAGACGCTAATGTTTTCAAACGGTAGAGCATATCCAGGGCTTCGCGCGGAGTGAGTTCATCCGGGTTGATTGTGCCAAGCTCGGCAAGAGCTGGATTGTCCTTAATTCTCTTTGGCGATTCCTGTCGGACGGCGACAGAAAACAGTGGCAAGTCGTCGATCAACTTCTCGGCTTTTCCTGCCGTTTCACCCGCTTCCAACTGATGCAATACCGTTTTTGCCCGTTCGACTACGGCGTTTGGAAGTCCTGCCAACCGTGCGACTTGCACGCCATATGACCGATCTGCCGAACCCTTTGCGACCTCGTGCAAAAACACAACATCGCCATCCCATTCCTTTACGCGCATGGTGACATTGGCTAGTCGCGGCAGCCTGCCGGAGAGTGCGGTCAGCTCGTGGAAATGCGTGGCGAACAGTGAACGGCACAGGTTTACTTCGTGCAGATGCTCCACTGACGCCCACGCAATCGAGAGGCCATCAAACGTCGCGGTGCCACGGCCGATTTCGTCCAGAATGACGAGCGAGCGCGGGCCCGCCTGATTGAGGATTACGGCGGTTTCAACCATCTCGACCATGAAGGTTGAGCGTCCCCGTGCCAGATCGTCCGATGCGCCGACACGTGAGAACAATCGATCAATGACCCCGATCGTGGCAGAGCCTGCAGGCACAAACGAACCAGTCTGCGCAAGGATTGCGATCAAGGCATTTTGGCGCAGGAACGTCGATTTTCCGCCCATGTTGGGGCCTGTCAAAAGCCAGATTGCACCTTCATTTGCATCACTGGCGGGTGACAAATTACAGTCGTTGGCGACAAATGGCTGTGCCGCGGCGCGGCGCAGGGCTTGCTCAACCACCGGGTGGCGGCCTTGAACGATCTCGAAAGCGGTGGAATCTTCAACACGCGGGCGGCAATAACCTTCGATTTCTGCCAAATGCGCAAAACCTTGAGACACATCGATGAGAGCCAGCGCCGATGCCGCTTCACGTATGGTGTTCGCGTTATCGACGCAAGCAGCAGCCAGAGACTCATAAACGGACAGCTCAATCACCAAAGCCTTGTCAGCTGCGGAGGCAATTTTTTCCTCGATGTCTGCAAGTTCAGTCGTCGTGAACCGCATGGCGCTCGCCATTGTCTGGCGATGAATGAACCGTGCTTTTGCTTCCGGAGTGCCATTCATAGTCGCTGCGTGGTTGGCTGTCACTTCGATGTAGTAGCCAAGAATGTTGTTGTGACGGATTTTCAAGGATCTGATGCCGGTTTCATCCTGGTAGGCGCTTTCCATCCCGGCAATGACTTTGCGCGACTGGTCGCGCAGTTCGCGCAGCGCATCCAATTCGGCATCAAACCCTGTTCGAACAAATCCGCCGTCACGTTTGAGAAGCGGCAGCTCTTCTGAGAGAGCCCCGGCAAGATCATTTGCCAACTTTATCGGCAGGGATTCCAAAGCCTTCAGTGCGCCATCAAGTTCGTTGGGCAGAGGAATAGTCTTGAGCAGCAAGGCATTTTCCTGGCCAGCCTCGATTGCGCGCCTGATCATGTCGAGATCGCGCGGTCCGCCGCGTTGAAGTGCGATCCGTGAAAGAGCCCGCGGCATATCAGGGGCGTGCCGCAAGTGATTACGAAGGCCTTCCGCAAGCCGGTCGTTTGCCATCAGGAAGCTGACTGAATCCAGCCGGTCGTCGATCGCCGCCGGACTGGTCAGCGGTGACATCAGCCGCTCGGCAAGAAGCCGCGCGCCGGCGCCGGTTACCGTACGGTCGATAGCTTTGAGAAGGCTTCCTTGCCGCTCGCCGGACAGTGTCTTTGTCAGTTCGAGATTTGCGCGCGTCGCCGGGTCGATGAAAAGGGACGAAGCATTTTCCTCGCGCTCCGGCTTGGCCAGCGGAGGGCGGCTGCCGATCTGAGTCTTTTCAACATAGGCAATAGCAGCTGAAGCTGCAGCAAGTTCAGCACGGGAAAACGTGCCGAACGCGTCAAGCGCCGCGACGTTGTAAAACCGCTTCAGTCGCGCCTCGGCGCTGGAACTGTCGAACAACGACGATGGCTCGGCCCGCACGATCCGGCCAAGCAGGTCAAAGGCTGGTCGCAAGTCGGGATCGTGAAACAGGTTTTCCGATACTATCAACTCACGCGGGTCAATGCGCAGTACGTCCGGAACAAGCCGACTTGTTTCGGTTAGCGAAACACGGAAATTGCCAGTGGAAATATCTATCCAAGCAAGCGCGAGTCCATTCTTTTCGCCCTTCAACCGCGCCAGAGTCATAAGATAATTGGCTTCACCGGGCGCCAACAGCTTTTCTTCAGTTATGGTGCCAGGCGTCACCAAACGCACAACATCTCTTTTGACGACGGATTTTGCACCACGTTTCCTGGCGTCCGCAGGGTCTTCCATCTGTTCGCAAACGGCGACACGGTAACCCAGACCAATCAATTTCTGCAGATAGTCATCTGCAGCATGCACCGGCACACCGCACATCGGGAT
>JANMEX010000283.1:0-5773 GCA_031377485.1 Phyllobacteriaceae bacterium | reverse complement strand
AAAATCTCGTCCTCGTGGTCGTGGACATGGGCGGGTGGGCCAATGAACGGGTCGGCCTCGCCGTAGATAATTGACATCGCGCCACCGGTTTCGGTGGTGCTGAGGATGGTCCGGTAACTCGTGCCGTTCCAATGGTGGACGGTATCTGATGCTGACATTCTTAAACTCCGTTTGGTTGAGGGTAGGCACTGATTTGCGCCGTGCCGCTGTATGACGCGGACGAATTAATTTGTGAAATTGATTGTCGTTATGATATTTATATGAATGCCGAATTTGCAGAGCTTCGATCTGAACCTTCTGAAAGTGCTAGACGCGCTGTTGCGAGATGGCTCCACTACCCGGGCGGGAGAGCGGATCGGACTGTCGCAGCCGGCGGTTTCGGTGGCGCTTGGGCGGCTCAGGGCGGCCTTCGGTGATCCTTTGCTGGTGCGCGAAGGACAGGCGATGCGACCGACCGAATTTGCGCTGTCGCTGGTAGCCCCGCTGCAGCATCTGCTTGAGGATACCAGCCAGTTGCTGGCGCGCCCTGCCTTCGATCCGTCCACTGCAACAGACCTCTTTCGTCTGTCGGCGGCCGATTTTTTCACCGAGATGCTGCTGCCTGACTTGACCGCGCGGCTGGAGCGGGACGCGCCGGGGGTCACGCTGCGCTATACCGATGCGATCAGCGCGAAGACCACCGATGACATTCGTGAGGGTCGGCTTGATCTGATGATCCTGCCAGTTCAGACATTTCCTCCCTGGTTAGACTCCGAGCCGCTTTTCCGGGCCGATTTTCGCATCGTGGCGCGTCGTGGCCATCCTGTACTGACCCGCCACGGCGTCACCCCCGACCGGCCGATGCCGATGGAGGTGTATTGCCGGCTGCGCCATGCGGCGTTCCGGGTTGTCGAGGACCAGCCCGAGGTCGAGGACCGATTCCTCGCCAAGATGGGCCACACCCTGCACATCGCCCTAAGCGTCCCAAGTTTTACCGCCGTGTGGCGCGCCGTTGCGGCAACCGATCTGGTGGGCATGATCCCGCGCCGATTGGCCGAACGGGTTGCAGGTCCCGCGGGGCTGGAGATTTATCCGATGCCTTTTGCGCTGCCTCGTGCCGAACTGTGCCAAGCTTGGCACCGTCGCAATTCGACGGCGAGGGGGCTGGTCTGGCTGCGGGCGCAGGTAGCAGACATACTTTTGAAGTTGGATGACGGGCCAAATCCAATTTTTCACGAGGAACAGCAACTTGGTGCTAGGTAAACTGGCCCAGAGAAAGTTTGACCGCAGTCCTTTTCCCTCCGTCGAAAGGCTGCTCAACGACCTTTGGGATCCATGGCCACCTTGACGACTCTTTGCTTCCCCATTCTCTTGGCGTCCTCCCCACTGACATGGATGTTGATGCTTCATCGGAAGTGATGCAAGCGCTTGAATTCCGCGAGGGATACGGTACCGCGATTCCGAGTATCAATTTTAAGGCGCTGGCAGAAAAATCGCGATGGGCCACGGGGGAGGCGCTGGGTCGGGCACAACGCCACGCAGAATTCAGCATAATCGGTATTGCTCGATAAAGGGCTTTCCAAGGCACCGGCAGCTCCCGGTAATTCAGGCACTATTACACAGAAGCGCTCGTACAGGGGCAGCAAAATAGCGCTCCAATTGGACTCTGCCGTGCCCCGACCCCGATGAAACAGTAGGATTGGTAAGCCTTCTCCGCCCGTCAACTCTACCGTGGCCCGACTATCGATTATGAACATATGCTTTTCAAACGACGATTCCCCGCCATGTGCCGACCGATTGCATCTAGACTGACGGCAGACCAGCTCACTCCAGATTTCCTTGGAAATACATGTGACAATTCACCCATCCTCCCCAAAGAGCGAGCAATCAATATCTTCAAATCTGTTCTAACTGGACGGTAACAAAAGACCGTACTTTTGCGTTGATGAACTCTTTTCGCCAAACCACCATGTCAAAAAATTGACCGCGACCTCTCGTAAAGGCAGCAGGTTTAAGTACCAATCACCACATGTTACGTTCGTTGTGAAAAGTATAACTGGAATCCTCTTGCATACGTATGCGAAAAAGGGCAATTCTTTGCGGGAAAGATTGGCGGTATTATCCGCGGCGGACATTGATGTCTGGCGGAATGCAGGAGATGTTGAAATGGCAGAGAAGTTCGAAACAGCCAAAGCAGGCAATGATCCTGTTCCGATCAAGGTTGAAAGTGTGATGCAGGTTGAGCGGCACGACTATCCAGAACTTGTGCCTCAAGACGCCCCGAGGACGCAATCCCTCCGGGGTTTCGATGCGATCTACACCGATATCGTCGATTATATCGTTCGCTGTACGCACCGCATTTGGGACGAGCGCGATATTGGGCTGATTTATTCCCACTACACCCACAACTGCGTACTTTATGGTACGACCGGCACGCTTTACACCCGGGAAGAAATTGTTCGCGATACCATTCAGCGGTTGGTTTCCTTTCCTGAAAGGCGCGGAATGGCGACACAGGTAATCTGGAAAGGCAATGATCGAGATGGTTTTTATACCTCTCATCTGGTCACCGGAACCGGACGACACAGCCAACATGGGCATCTGGGAGCGCCAACCGGCCGCACATTTACGTCCCGGACAATTGCCGACTGCATGATATTCGAGAACAAGATTTATCGCGAATGGGTCGTGGCAGATACCACCGCGATCCTGCAGCAATTGGGTCTTGACGTTCAGGCATATGCCGAGCGACTTGCAAAGGCGGCCTTTGAAAAAGGGGTTGTTTCGCTGGATATTGGCGAAAACCGCCACATGATCGGCCAATATCCACCGGAAGCGGAGGTCGATATTTCCATCGCATCCTCGGACTTGGAGCGTTACACCCTGCGCTGGCTGCATGACGTGTTTAACCGAAAGATGCTCGGAACGATTGCCAAGGTCTATGCGCCGACGGTCCAGTATCACGGGCCGCTTATGAGCGAGCTTTATGGTCATGCATCAGTCATTCACCAAACGCTTGGTTTGATTGGATCCATTCCGGATGCGGCTTTCACTGCACACCACATCTGCACCACTGCGTGCGAAGAAGGGGGTGAGAAGGTTGCAGTCCGCTGGATCATGGAGGGGCATCACCTGGGGTACGGGATACTTGCTCATTTGGGCGCACCAACCGGCAAACGCGTTCAAATAATGGGCATGACCCACTTGCACTACAAGAACGGCAAGATTGTTGACGAATGGCGGGTCTTTGACGAGGCCTCGGCGCTGGTCCAGGTAAAACTGGCGCAAATGGCGGACGTTAAGGCGGCAAGCCTCGCGATTTGATAATATCTGCCGAAGCACTGATGCCATGCCCGGGTTCAAAGATGGACCCGGGCATTTTCATTTGTCGATTTCATGGTGAAACCGACGCCACACAATCCGTTTGCATTCGTATGCAAAAGCTGCTTATCTTGCTTCAGCCACACAAGAGGGCGCACCGGAGTCCGGCTTCAAGCCGTGAACCAGCAGAGAGGAAAAATCATGAACATCTCGGTAAAACGGAATCTTGCACGCGGCGCGGTCAGCCTTATGGCTTTGGCACTTGGCACAGGCGTGGCAATGGCTGCGTGCAGCATTGAAGGCGCGGGATCGGTCCGTATTCTGTCCAATGACTTTGAGGCACTTCGAGCGGTCAATGACGCAGCGGCAACATGCGCCAGCGGCACCGTGACAGTGACTGCAAACGCAACAGCCGAACACAAGAATATCCAAGGTCCAGCGCTTTCTGCCAACCCGGCGGAATACACGGTAGCCGTCGTGGCCAACAATTCGATCGTGCCGCTTCTGAATGACGGACTGATCCGCCCGCTTGACGATCTCGTGGCGAAATATGGTGCGACTCTCCAGCCCAATCAGTTGATCAAGATTGACGGAAAAATCATGGCAGTTGCCTTCATGGGCAACGGCCAGCATCTGTTCTACCGCAAGGATATTCTCGAGAAGGCCGGACTTGATGTGCCTGCATCCTATGAAGACTTGCTGGCCGACGCACAGGTGATCAAGGACAAAGGTCTGATGGAGTATCCATTGGCAGCCTCCGACAAGCCGGGCTGGGACCTCGCCGCTGAATTTGTGAACATGTATTTGGGTACCGGCGGTGAATTCTTCGCCAATGGCACCGCCGAACTCGCCATAGACAATCCCAACGGACGCAAGGTCCTTGAGACCATGCGCGGCATGACAAAGTTTATGAATCCCGACTACCTGACTTACGATGCCAATGAGTTGAACAAGGTCTGGGATGCAAACAAGGTTGCGCTTATGGTCCAGTGGGGCTCACTCGCCGGTGCGGCGACGGATCCGGCAAAAGCCAATGCGGAAGTTGCCAAGAACACCGGCTTCGCAGCGGCGCCGACCATCAACGGCGGCACATTGCCAGCTGCGGCCCTGTGGTGGGATGGTTTTACTATTGCCAAGAACATCTCTGATGAAGATGCGGCCGTTTCGTTTCAGGCGATTGTCCACGGCATCAGCCCTGAAACAGTTGCCGCAAACGCCGACAAAGCCACTTGGCTAGTTGCAGGCTACACTCCGGGACCAGCAGCAATTGGCGTGATCGGCAATGCCAAGGGCGGTGCGCGCGCGTATCCAATGCAGCCTTATATGGGTTTGCTGCACACGGCTCTCTCGTCGGAACTGGCTGACTTTATTGCCGGGAAAGAAGAAGCCGATCAGGCGCTGGCAGATGTCAAGGCTGCATATGACGCCGCAGCAAAAGAAGGCGGCTTCCTGAAATAAGGTCGGTTCCTCCTGACCTTGTCGGGTCCGGCTGCGCCAGTCACAGCCGGACCATTTCCTACCAATTTTCGGACTGATACGACGACACTGAACTGAAGTTTCGCCTGGGCCTCATTGCCTGTGCGCCTGCCTTTTGCTCTTGGACAGGACAAGACCGATGCCGCATCGCACGTTCTTCACATTCATCTTCCCTTCGCTTCTGGCGATGCTTTTGTTTATCACGCTTCCGATCATGTCGGTCCTGGTGCAGTCGCTCTTTCAGGAGCATGAAGCGGTTCTGACCACGGTTGAGACCTGCGGGCCCTTCGGCTGCGAAAAACAGACCAAGGTCGATACAGTTGCGATGGAGAGACTGAAAGCAGATAACCCGTTGGGGCAATTTGCGGGCCTGTCCAATTACCTCAACCGAAACCATCTTGCCTTGCAGGAACTTGGCCAAATCTTCAGCGGAGGAAACGGACTGAGGACCATGGCGGACAAGGTGATGAACCTGCCCTTCTATCGTGCGCTCGCATTTACATTGGTCTATTGCTTTACCGTCACTCCACTGGCCATGGCACTCGGTTTTGCTGTTGCCATGGCAGTCAATTCGCTGCCTCGCTTCTGGCGTGGCCCTGCAATATTCATTTCAATCCTGCCAATGATCATTACCCCCTTGGTGGGATCTTTGATCCTGGCTTGGATGTTCAATCCTGCAGGGATTTTCGGTGCCGCTTTGCAAAACTTGACTGGAGACCCGACCCTTTCGCTGCGTGCTTCGCCTGTACTGACTTGGGTCGTGCTTTTGGGCTATGGAATTTGGACCAATGGTCCGTTTTCTTTTGTCGTATTCTATGCCGGCCTTCAAACCGTTCCGCAGGACACACTTGAAAGCGCAAGGATTGACGGGGCCAGCAGGTGGGAGGCAACCCGGTTTGTTATCATTCCACACCTGATGCCCTTGGCGACCTTTGTTGCACTTGTGCAATTGATGGACAATTTTCGTGTGTTCGAACCCATTGTCGGTTTCTCGGCA
>JANMEX010000274.1:0-2478 GCA_031377485.1 Phyllobacteriaceae bacterium | reverse complement strand
CCGAAGACTACGACAAGGCTGCCAAGCTTTGCCAACAAAGGTTTGAGGAACGCGGATTGTTCTGGCTGTATGCCGCCCGCGTCGGGGCCGAATTGTGCCTGCGCACCCGTGATTTCGCCCAGGCCAAAGTGCTCTATGAAGCGGTGGTCGCGGCCAAGACGCTACTTTTTCATCAGCCATGATATGGCTGTCATCGAGCGCATGTCCCACCATGTTGCCGTTATGCGCCATGGTCAAATCGTCGAGATGGGAACCCGTCGTGCCGTGTTTGAAAATCCGCAGGACGAATATACGAAATCTCTGCCAGCGGGTGGCGCAACGACCGGTAACGGCACCGCCGCCATCAGGGTCTTCGTATAATCATCGTGAGGATTTTCAAACACCTCACGGCGAGTTCCCATCTCAACGATTTGACCATGGCGCATAACGGCAACATGGTGGGACATGCGCTCAATGACAGCCATATCATGGCTGATAAAAAGGTATGACAGCCCCATCGTTTCCTGGAGTTCAAGCATGAGGTCAAGAACCTTGCCGCGCACAGATACGTCGAGCGCCGCGACGCTTTCATCTGCAACGATGAGTTTGGGTCCAAGTGCAAGCGCGCGGGCTATGCATATGCGTTGACGCTGACCACCGGAGAATTCGTGCGGATAGCGGGTTGCAGCTTCCGCTGGCATGCCGACACGGCGCAAAAGATCAGCCACGCGATCCTTTTGCTCGCTCGCATTTGCAAGGCCGTGTATGACCAGTGGTTCGGCAATTGCGGCGCCGACCGCCATGCGTGGATCGAGCGAGGCGTATGGATCCTGGAAAATCATCTGGGCCGAGCGGCGCACCGGCTGCATCTGGCGATGTGTAAGATTTGCAATGTCGAGCCCGCCAATTTTCACACTGCCTGCGAAAGGCACAAGTCCGAGCACGGCTTTGCCTGTCGTGGATTTGCCGGATCCGCTCTCGCCGACAAGGCCGAGGGTCTGACCGGGAAGGATCGAGAAGGCGATATCCGTGACGGTCGAGGCAACGTCCTTTGATTTGCCAAACCAGTTCACATTCCGTCCATAGGTGACGGAAAGATTGGAGACCTCCAAAATAGGTAGCTGTTCGGCTAACACCGGCACTGCCGGTGTGGCGCTGATACGCGGCGGCGCGTCTTGGCCCGTGCGCGATCCCAGATGCAGAACAGAGCCGAGCAACTCCCGCGTATAAGCCTGCTGCGGACGATTGAAGATGGCGTCCGCCGTTCCCTGCTCAACCAATCTGCCATGCTGCATGACCAGCACACGGTCAGCCATTTCGGCGACCACGCCCATGTCATGCGTGATCAGGATGATTGACGTGCCGAATTCCGCCTTTAACTCCCGCATCAGTTTCAGCGTCTGCGCCTGAACGGTCACATCAAGCGCTGTGGTCGGCTCATCGGCAATCATGACTTTCGGCTGGCAAGACAGCGCCATTGCAATCATCACACGCTGGCGCATGCCGCCAGAAAGCTCATGCGGATATTGCGTCAAACGGCGCGCCGGTTCACTCATGTGCACGGCGTCGAGCATTCGCTTTGCAACAGCCTCAGGTGCCTCGCCGCCAGCGGCATGATGTTCGCGGATGACTTCGGTCATCTGAGCGCCGATGGTCATCACCGGATTGAGCGACGTCATCGGCTCCTGAAAAATCATCGCAATTTCGCCACCACGGATCTGGCGCATCTCGCTGTTGGAGAGGCTGACCAGATTGCGCGTGCCCAATTGAATGGTGCCCGACGAAACTTGTAGTGACGCTTTTGGCAACAAACCCATGATTGCCAGTGAAGTTACCGATTTGCCAGACCCGGATTCGCCGGCAATGCAAAGCGTTTCGCCCGGTATCAGACCAAAGCTGACGTCGTCGATCACCCGACGCCGGCCTTCCGGCGTGCGGGCGTCTATGCAAAGATCGGCAACCGAAAGGACCGGCTTGATGGCAGCTTGTATGTTCACGCCAGGACAATCCTCGGGAAGTAGAATGACACGACCCAATTGGGCATATCGACAATTTCGCTGATGCGAAGATCACCGCAAACCGAACAGAGCATGTAGGCATCGACGGGATTGTAACCGTGTTCGGCACAGAGAAGATCGACCATGCGCATCACGGCCTCACGCGCTCCGGTCATCAAGTCAGGACCGATGCCAGTGGTCACTTCATAGCCCATGCCATCTAGATGGCGTGTGACCGGTTCGGTCGTGGTGAAGCGCGGCGATTGCAGGTTTGCGCCCTTGATCAAATCAAGCGTGGCTTCGACATTCATCCGGCTTTCGATGGCTGTGCCGCAGACTTCACCGTCTCCCTGTGCGGCATGAGTATCGCCGATGGAAAACAATGCACCATCCACTTCGACCGGCAGATAAAGTGTCACACCCGCCGTCAGGTCACGGATATCGAGATTGCCGCCGACGCGGCGCGGCGGGACAACCGAATGTAAACCCGGTTCTGCGGGGG
>JANMEX010000237.1:0-6445 GCA_031377485.1 Phyllobacteriaceae bacterium | reverse complement strand
GCAATCAGCGTGTCGAGGAGTATCTCAAGAGCCGGAAGCGCGTCCTCGTCATTGATTATGATACCAAACTCACAGGCGCCAAGTCGTCCAAATGCAGCGCCTTCCGGAAGGGTTTCCTTGATCCGCAGGGCGCAATCCTTGATCAACTGATCGCCCGTGCGAAAACCCAGCGCTTCATTGAGTTGCTTGAACCGGTCAAGTTCGATATCGACAAAATACGTTGTCTTGCCTTTGCGATCGGAAGAGGCTTGGTCAAGGCCGAGGAGAAACTGGCGTCTTGATGCAATGCCGGTCAGCGTATCGGTCGCAGACGCGGCCTTGATGGCCGATGCGTGTGCGTCAATGCCCTGAAAAAACGCCAAAGCGCAGCCCGATGCTGCCAGCGCCGACAGTCCGCCAATTGCAAAATTTCCGGCAACAGCGCCCGGCGTGTTTGCTGCATGCCCGATTGCGAAAGCCCAGACACCAAGCAGTCCACCGCCAAATGCCGACGACAAAACAGTCGCTGCCTTGAACAGTTTGCTTCGCTCGCTTGTCAATCGCACCACCATGTATTTGGCTCCCAGAGGGGATAGCTAACGGATATCTCTTAATTGATGCGCCTTGGCATCCGTTGACTTTTAAGCAACTCGCGAAAACGAACCATGACTTGCAGTTGAAGCATCGTTGTCAGTGAGGACGAGATTGGTGACCTTGATGGCTTGGGCCTTGGGTTGCGGCCGGCCAAACAGGAAGCCTTGAATGACAGTACATCCCGCGGCCCGCAGCAGCACTTCCTGACTGCGCGATTCGACACCTTCCGCCACAGCCGTGGCGCCCAGCGCGCGCGCCAGCGCGATGATCGCCGACACGATCTGGGCCATATGCATATCGCGCTCAATCCGGTCGATGAATGTCTTGTCGATCTTCAGTTTCTTGAACGGCAAATCGGCAAGATAGCCAAGATTGGAATAGCCAGTCCCAAAGTCATCGATGGCAATCTGGACGCCCAGTTGCGAAAGCTTTTCAAAAACTTCCGCGGCACGCATACGATCCTCGATCAAGGTCGATTCCGTCACTTCCAGCTCCAGCCGGTAGGGCGGCAGACCGGTTTTGGTCAACGCATCCTGAACGATCTTGATGATGTCACCATTGAGGAATTGCATTGGCGAAATGTTGACGGCGATGGGAACATCTCCCGGAAATTCAAGCGCATCGCGGCAAGCCTGCATGATGGCCCACCGGCCAAGCACGTTGATGTAGCCGGTTTCCTCGGCAATCTTGATGAAGTCCAATGGCGGAATATACCCGCGCGTCGGATGCTTCCAGCGGATCAGCGCTTCAAAGCCGCGCACGGTGCCGTCGGTAATGTTGAACTGCGGCTGATAATAAAGGTGAAACTCATTGCGCTTGAGCGCATTGCGCATTTCCACTTCGATCCAGTGGCGATATTCCTCGCGCACATTCATCTCGTCGGAATACAGCGTCCAGCAGCCGCGCCCGCTCATTCTCGTCTGCTTCAATGCCATGTGCGCCCCGCGCACGGTGTCAGCAACACTCGATCCGGATTTGATCTCGACAATGCCGAGACTGCAAGTCATCGCCGCAACAATGCCATCGACCTTGTAGGTGCCGGAGATCATGTCAATGAGATGCTCGGCGACCGCTTCAATCTCCTCCGGATTGTCCGTGGTCTGAATGATCAGTCCAAATTCTCCGCCCCCGAAACGTCCGACCTGGCCAATCGTGCCAACCAGCTTTTCGAGGCGGGAACCCACCTGGCGGATCAATTCATCTCCGGCAGAGAAGCCGTGAATGTCATTGAAATCCTTGAAGCGGTCAATTTCAACATCGACCAGGAAAGCGCGGCGATCAGTGCGCCCATGGGCGGCAATCTGTTTTTCAACCAGATCAACAATGCCGGACTTGGAAAACAGTTCGGTCAGTGGATCAATCATCGCTGATTTCTGCGACCGCTCCACATTTTCATCAATGCCGGAAAAGAAAGCGAGCGACGCGCCGCTGGCGGCCAGAGCGGAAAGCCCGGCAATAATCCCGGCCGTCGTGGCAACAGGCAGTTGATTGACATTGGCCGCGGCCGTTGCAAGTTTCAACGCCCACAATCCAAGCATGCCACCGCCAAAGGCGCTGGCCGCAATACTCAAAACCCGCTGTTTGTTTGTCAATCCGTAGTTCATGGATTCCCCGTCCACTGCTTGCGCCATCTGAACATGACGGCAAACAATTAACCGGAGCTAACGACGGATTGGGCATCCCCGATTTTCAAGTGGTTTCGGCAATCGTGGTTACCGGAGCGTTAGTGATCAGCTATCGAGCCGCTTCAGTTCATCCAGCGTCGGCATCGACATGTTTGAATAGCCGGAGTCAACATAATGGATATCACCGGTCACGCCGCTTGAAAGATCTGACAAAAGATAAAGCGCAGACTTGCCGACATCCTCGATCGAAACCGTACGGCGCAAAGGTGCATTGCGCGACTGATAGTTGAGCATGGCCCGCGCATCGGAAATACCCGCCCCAGCCAGCGTGCGCACCGGACCTGCCGAAATCGCGTTGACGCGGATGCCGTTCGGCCCGAAATCAGCCGCCAGATACCGCACCATTGCCTCAAGTGCCGCCTTTGCAACGCCCATCACATTGTAGTTCGGCATCACCCGCACCGAGCCGCCATAGGTCAGCGTCAGCATGGTGCCGCCCGCGTCCATCAGCCTTCCGGCACGCTGCGCAACTTCTGTGAAAGAGTAGGCCGAGATCACCATCGTGCGGGTGAAATTCTCGCGCGTCGTGGAATCAACGTACCGGCCCTTAAGTTCATTTTTATCAGAAAAACCAATGGCATGGACGACAAAATCCAGTTTGCCCCAACGCTTTTCAATCGCCGCAAAAGCGGCATCCACCGAGGCAATGTCTTCCACATCGCAGTCAAGCAGGAAGTCAGATCCGACTTCGGCTGCAAGCGGAGACACACGCTTGCCGAACGCGTCGCCTTGATAGGTGAACGCAAGCTCGGCGCCTTCCTTTGCCAGTTCCTTGGCAATGCCCCAGGCGATGGAGTGACTGTTGGCGACGCCCATGATGAGGCCGCGTTTGCCTGCCATAATTGCGGTCATGCTCTTATCCCTCAGCGGTCAAGGCGCTGGAAAACCAGCGTCGCATTGGTGCCACCAAATCCGAAGGAGTTGGAAAGGACCGTATCAATTTTCACATCATCCATGCGCTTGCGCACGATCGGCAGATCGGCAAAATCCGGATCGATTTCTTCAATATGCGCGCTCTCGCAGATGAAGCCGTTGTTCATCATCATAAGCGAATAAATTGCCTCCTGCACGCCGGTCGCGCCAAGCGAATGGCCGGTCAGCGACTTGGTCGCAGCGATCGGCGGCACGTTTGCGCCAAAAACTTCGCGGATTGCCGCAATTTCCTGCCGGTCACCAACCGGAGTGGACGTTGCATGCGGGTTTATGTACCCGACCGTGCCCTTCACTGTCGCCATCGCCTGGCGCATGCAGCGCGCCGCGCCTTCGCCTGATGGAGCAACCATGTCATAGCCGTCGGACGTTGCACCATAACCGGTGATTTCACCGTAGATTTTTGCGCCGCGCGCCTTTGCAGTTTCCAGTTCTTCAAGAACCAGAACCCCGGCGCCACCGGCAATCACAAAGCCGTCACGGTTTTTGTCATAGGCGCGTGAGGCAACCAGCGGCGTGTCGTTGAAATTGGATGACATCGCGCCCATCGCGTCAAACAAAACCGACAGTGTCCAGTCGAGGTCTTCACAGCCGCCCGCAAACACGCGGTCCTGCTTGCCCCACTGGATCAGCTCATAAGCGTTGCCGATGCAATGGTTTGATGTCGCGCAGGCGGAACTTATCGAATAGTTCACGCCCTTGATCTTGAAATTGGTGGCAAGCGTCGCCGACGCCGTTGATGACATTGCCTTTGGCACCGCAAACGGGCCAACCCGCTTCGGCCCCTTTTCGCGGGTGATATCGGCGGAATCGACAATGGTGCGTGTTGAAGGGCCACCTGAACCCATGATGATGCCGGTGCGTTCGTTCGACACTTCGCCTTCTTCAAGACCTGCATCCAGGATCGCCTGATCCATCGCCACATGGTTCCAGGCCGTACCGCGGCCGTGAAAGCGCATTGCACGGCGATCAACCATCGTCTCCGGGTCCAACTGCGGCGCGCCATGCACCTGACAGCGAAAGCCGAGGCGCGTGTAATCTTCGGCTGCAGTGATGCCTGATTTGGCTTCACGCAAGGAAGCGAGTACTTCCTGCGTGTTGTTTCCGATGGAGGACACGATCCCCATGCCCGTCACGACTACCCGTCTCATCCGAAATTCCTTAAGTTCCAAGCGGCCAATCAGGCCGACCAATTTTATTTAATATTCAAGCTGCAGCGGAGCTGACTTTCGACAGCCCGACTTTCAAGTCCGAAGCGGCATAAATCTGCTCGCCGTCGGCCTTAACCCAGCCATCGGCAATGCCAAGAACAAGCCGTCCGCGCATCACGCGCTTGAAGTCGATACCATACTCGACCAATTTGGTCTTGGGTGTGACCATGCCCTTGAATTTCACTTCGCCGGTCGAAAGCGCCATGCCATAGCCGGGTTCGCCCAGCCAACCAAGATAAAAGCCGGTCAATTGCCACATGGCATCAAGGCCTAGGCAACCGGGCATGATCGGGTTGCCGATGAAATGGCACGGGAAAAACCAGAGGTCCGGCTTGATGTCGAGTTCGGCGCGAATATAGCCCTTGTCATGTGCGCCGCCGGTTTCGGAAATCTCGGTAATCCGGTCAAACATCAGCATCGGCGGGGCAGGAAGCTGCGCATTGCCCGGCCCGAACATTTCGCCGCGCCCGCAAGAGAGAAGCTCTTCGTATCCGTAGCTCGATTTCCGTTCAGCCATTTTTAAGCCCTGTGTTGCTGCCCCAGAGGCAATTCTTGATGTGCACTAACATAGGAAAACGGCTTGGGAAACACCGCCGTTTGGCTTTCCACGTCTGTTGGGACATGCGAAATCTGAAGGAAATCAGACAAACCGCGTCAACTGGCCGCTTTTCCGCCGTGTTGCACTGATTTATCGCACATTGTATAGACAGTTTGGTTCCGGTGGCAGAATGTGTCGGCGGGTCATGAGATGAAGAGGCTTTCAATCCGTGTTTGCTGGAATGCCCATATCCTTTTCTGGGATGCAACTGTCCATCGAAGACCGCCTGCGCAAGGTCGGCCTTCGGCCGACGCGGCAGCGCTGTGACCTCGCCCAACTGATTTTCCGCCACGGCGATCGCCATTTCACTGCCGAAGATCTGCATTTTGAAGCGGTCCAAGCCAGCGTACCGGTTTCTTTGGCAACTGTTTACAACAACCTGCACCAGTTCACGCAGGTCGGCTTGTTGCGCCCCCTTTCGATGGACGGGACCAAGACTTTCTTTGACACCAATGTGTCCAACCATAATCATTTCCTTGTCGAGGGCGACAACACCGTCATCGACATTCCAGACGGACAGGTCTCCGTCAGCGGTCTTCCGCAAGCGCCCGAAGGTTATGAAATCAGCCACGTCGACGTCATCGTCCGCCTGCGCCGCAAGGCCGGCTGACGGGTTAGAACTCGACGAAACGAATTTATGGCTTCGGTCGTTGCCCCACTTTAGCCGTCACCCCTAAGCCATTCCATCCCGCCATCATCGCTGCGTCAGCACCCAGCCACGCCGTCACTCTGGGGCCGCACCACCCGATGGTCTTTCATTCCGGGGCCGCAAAGCGGAGGCCGAAATCTAGATCGCACAACTGTGGAGTCTTGACGCCAACGTTGCGCCCTGCCTTTGCGCATCACGCTGATTTTGCTGTTCAATCTCCACCCTCACAACGCTGGATTCCGGACATTGCAGCGCAATTCCAAAATGAAGGCTCTTTAACCTCTCCCTGCCGTTTGCGGGGGTCCGCAGGACGGGCGAGACCCGCGGCTCGCCCCGGCAGTGCCGCGAAGCGCTGGCCCTTCCCTTCGCCCCGCCGTTTGCGGGGAGAAGGTGGCGCGAAGCGCCGGATGAGGGGCAGCGCCGAGTCTAGAAAATCATCGCCCATCCACCGCCCTTGGCCGTCATTCCGGGGCCGCGAAGCGGAGCCCGGAATCCAGAGCGCCGATTATGGAATCGTAACGCCGCCCTTGCGTTCATCTTTGCCCATCACGCTGATTTCGTTGCCAAATCTTGACCGTCACGGTTCTGGATTCCCGGCTCCGCCTTGCGGCCCCGGAATGACGGTCAATTGCGTTGAATGGGCGTTGAATGGGCGGTGGATGGGCGGTGGATGGCGGCGGGCGGGTGGTAGATACGATAATTTCTACAACCACTCTTGACAACCATGCCGCGAGTGGTATTTCTGTTCCTGTTTTGTTCGAATACAGGAAACCACTCTCCATGGACTGGCAAATGGTCA
>JANMEX010000216.1:0-2475 GCA_031377485.1 Phyllobacteriaceae bacterium | reverse complement strand
CGATCAGCGCAAAGAAAGCGCGACCCTCAAGCAGGAGATGGATAAGATCAAACTTGGCCTTTGGCGGTACCGGCTTGACGCTCTTTTGCGTGGTGCTTGTCTGCGACATGATCAGCGTTCCATCAATCTGGTCAATTCAATGAACCACGGCTTCGCCGGAGGCGGCCATGATCTTTTCTTTGGTGACTTTGGAGTTAAATTCCGCCGAAATCCGGCCGCGGTGCATCACGATGATGCGGTGCGCGATGCTGAGACATTCGCCGACTTCCGACGTCGAATAAATCACCGCAAGGCCCTGTTTGGCGCGCTCAGCCAAAAGCTTGAACACCTCGCCCTTGGCCCCGATGTCGATGCCGCGGCTGGGCTCATCGAGGAGCAACACCTTCGGATTGGTCGCCAGCATCTTGCCGATGACAACCTTTTGCTGGTTGCCGCCAGAGAGCGAACCTATTGCTGCGCGCCCGCCGCTGGTTTTGATCGTCACCTTGCGGATCGTTTCCCCGACAATCTCCTGTTCATCGCGGCGTGAGGTGAACAGGCCCTTGGTGAAGGCGCGGATGCTGGCAAGCGACAGGTTTTGCCCGACCGTCATCGTCTGCACCAGCCCGTCGCGCTGCCGGTCTTCCGGCACCAGTACAAGGCCGCTGGCAATCCGGTCGGCAATGGAAAAATGCGAGACGTCGCGGCCTTCCAGCAATATCTTGCCGGTTGTGGAGGCGAGCCGCCCCGCCACACATTCCAGAAGCTCGGTGCGCCCTGCCCCCATCAGCCCGTAAATGCAGACGATCTCACCGGCGCGCACTTTCAGCGACAAGCGGTCCACAACCGAGTAGCCGGCGCCGGCAGCATCGGCGACGCTGACATTGTCGATATCAAGCGCAACCTCGCCAATGGCGTGGTCGACCGGCGGTGATCCAAGATCAAAGTTCTCGCCGACCATGTTGCGCACAATCCATTCCAGATTGATGTCCTTGCGCGGCGCATAAGCCGTCATCGTCCCGTCGCGCAGCACAACGGCATGGTTGGTGATCTGCAGCGCCTCTTCCAGATGGTGCGAAATATAGACGATCGATACACCCCGTCCCGTGAGGTCGCGGATCACCTTGAACAGCACTTCAACTTCCGTGGCGCTCAGCGCTGATGTCGGTTCGTCCATGATCAGGATGCGTGAATTGACCGAGAGTG
The DNA here is from genome assembly GCA_031377485.1 of Phyllobacteriaceae bacterium. Lineage (GTDB taxonomy): Bacteria > Pseudomonadota > Alphaproteobacteria > Rhizobiales > Rhizobiaceae > JANMEX01. The sequence goes on along the minus strand of JANMEX010000216.1, from coordinate 1,290 downwards.
CCCGCGCGATTTCCACGATCTGCTGCTGGCCGAGCCGCAGGTTTTCTACCAGCGTCAGCGGGTCAATCGCCTCTTCCAGCTCCACCATCAGCGCGCGGGTCTGGCGCTCTTCCTCGGCAAAATCGACGCCTGTTGACGTCATGATTTCGCGTCCCATGAAAATATTGTCCCGCACATTCATGTTGGGCGCGAGGCTCAGCTCTTGATGAATGATCGAAATGCCGCGGTTGCGCGCGTCTGTCGAAGACGAAAATGTCACCGGCGCGCCGTCCAGAACAATCTCGCCGGACGTCGGCTTGACCACGCCGGACAGGATTTTCATCAACGTTGATTTGCCCGCGCCGTTTTCGCCAAACAGCGTTGTGACCTCACCGCGATGGATATCGAAATTGACGCCCTTCAGCGCATGGATGCTGCCATAGGATTTGGCAATGTTGCGGGCCGCGAGAACGACCTCGCCCTTATGCCCCTGTGAGAGCGGTGCGCCGGTCATTGGACTTTTAACCGCACCGGCGTGACGAGCCAGTTCTTCGGGTTCACCAATTTGAATACGCCTGTCACCGTGATTGTCTTGCCGGTCAGCGTTGCCGTATCAATGCCTGCCAGCACCTGCTTTTTCATCTCGTTGTTTAGGGCTGAACCTGCGTCCTGATATTCAATCTGGTTGGTAAACTGGCCAAACGCGATCGTGCCGGTCGCATCGCGCAACTCGGTGCCATTGATCGCCGGGCCGGTCTGCACCCTGATCGTGATGCCTGCGGGCAATCCCTCCGCTGTAACCGTATAGATGCCTGACTTCGCCTCGCCCGCAACGCCAGTGAACGTGATCGGGATCACCGGACCGACCGCCGTGCCAACGCCATACTTTTTGCCAGCTTCTGCCTTGTTGGCCAAAATCGCCTCGCCAAGCGTCTTGGCATCCACGGCCCGCTCTTCAATGCTGGCTTGGGTTTTTGGAAATTCGGCAGCGCCAAAAGTTTCAGGTGAAAAAACTTCCGCGCGCACGTCATGTTCCGAGCCGATTGTCACAAACTTGGTATCAAGACCAATCGCCGCAACAAGCAGCAATGCGGCGGCAGCACCAATGATCAAGCCTCGCTTCGGCTTCATCGCTTCATCCGGTTTGGTCTCTGGCTGCGTGCTCATCCTGGACTATCCGTAAATTGATTTTGGCCGACGCTTGAATCTGATCGCTTGGAACTTCTTGCTAATCTGCGCTCTGACGGAACGATTTCGGGCGCCATGCGAGACGCACTCGAGCGCCATCAGCGCGCAGCCCGTGCAGCCGCC
>JANMEX010000186.1:0-2496 GCA_031377485.1 Phyllobacteriaceae bacterium | reverse complement strand
AGCGGCTGCGGCTGGAATTGGAAGCGATCGCCAAGGGCGATGCGGACATTGTCATCGGTACGCAATTGGTTGCCAAAGGTCATAATTTTCCCAATATGACATTGGTCGGCGTCGTGGATGCGGATCTCGGTTTGGCCAATGGCGACCCGCGAGCGGCGGAGCGGACATTCCAGCTTCTGTCACAAGTGACGGGCCGTGCAGGACGCACCGGCAAGGCCTCGACCGGACTTATCCAGACCTACCAGCCGGACCATCCGGTGATGAAGGCAATAGTTTCCGGCGATGTTGAAGCTTTCTATGAGCGCGAAACACGCGAGCGGGAAAATGCCGGACTGCCGCCGTTCGGGCGACTGGCCGGGATCATTGTGTCTGCCAATACGCGCCAAGAGGCGGAGGCCCATGCGCGGGGATTGCGTCTGGCGGCGCCGCGCATGGAGGGCGTTGACGTGCTCGGTCCGGCCGAAGCGCCGTTGGCCTTGATCCGTGGACGCCACCGGTTCCGCCTTATCGTGCGCGGCAGCCGCAAGGCGGATCTGCAAGGCTTCATCCGTGCCATGCTCAAGGCCGGCCCCAAGGTGCGCGGCAATGTAACAGTTCAAGTGGATATTGACCCGCAAAGCTTTCTGTAGGAGCGCGGTTCAAGCCGGGCGCAGGCTGTTCCAGAGTTTGCGCAAGAATGTTTTTTTTCGCGTCAGGACCGGCTTGGCGGGATGGCTTGTCTTCGGGATGATTTCATCCAGATCAAACAGGGGATTGCGAAACAGGCTGGTTGAATAGCGATTGTAGCTCATGCGCGGCGGGGCCCAATCGATTTCCTCTGCGCCAAAATATGCAACGATAAGGCCGTCCCCGCTGTAGCTTTCGTGCACATCATGCTCTGCCAATATCCGCCCGCCCGCCGACTCGATGATTTTTACGCAACGTTGATGGGTCAGCGGATCACCGGAAATGTGGTGCGAGTGGGTGGAGACGACGCAAAACCTTATTTGGCGACGCTTGAAAAGCGGTATGCAGGAAGCCAGAACTTCGGTTTCCCCGCCTTGAATGTCACAATGCAGGATGTCGAGGAGGGGTATGTCAAAGCGTTCCAGCAAATCCTGAACTGTTGTTTGGGCAATGTTTATGGTTTTGCCCGTTTCGCAAACGAAGGGCTTGTCACTGATCAGCCTGTCGCCAATGCACGCGTTGACGAAATGAATGGCTGCATTGTTTGCTGCTGCGTTGGCCTTGCCGGTGGCCAGATTGACCGGGTCCGGTTCAAGAACAACCGATTTGCGTTTCCCGTCATGCCCTTTGAGAAACCAAAGCGAATAGTATGACCAGTTGCCGCCAAGCTCTATCATGGTCGCGTTTGCGGGCTGTAATTTCAGGATTTCATGGAAGAGTGCCTCTTCCTGCGGTTCATGATGTCCTTTCAATTGCCTGATGACATCGACCATCCATTCGCCGGCATAACGCCCTGCAACGACTTTGACACCATTGTGCATGATCTGCAGCCGTTGGCCGCCTTCCATGACGATTGCGCCGGCATTCGATACTTTTGGAATGTAGTCACTGTCTCGGCAACTGCAGGTCATCAAGGTTCTAAAGTTTGCATCCCTCATGGCTGGTTCTGTCATCGAAAAGATGGGGTCATGCATCACGGTGTCCATTCAACCTGTATGGGCAGTTGTGGCATTTCTGAATCAAGAAAGCCGAGCGGGTGTTGATTGCTTGTTGCCTGCAACCGGATCGGGCAGTCAACCCCTGATTATCATGCCGGTATTTGCCATGTCAGTTTCGAATTGCGTACGCCAGGCTGCCGAAATCGAATCTGATTGCCGCTCGACGGTGACACGGCTCAACTCGATGCGGCAAGGTCCGTCCACACGAAGATATTCAGCAATGCTGTCGACGGCTGACTGGGGAGAGGCCTGCACTTGCTCATAGACCAGCCGCAGCGGGCGAATGCTGTTTTTTTCAAAATATGTTTCCCAGGCTGCGTATTCATGCCGGATTTCATCTAACTGCGCCAAAATATGGTCGGCATCGTATTGCGGCACGCGATTGACAGGCTGTGAGGCGCGGTACTGCCCTGTTTGTTTGGCTCTTGACCAGGAAATGGCCTGGCCGATCAGGTCGTGGCGAATCAGCGAAATAAAATGCAAATCCGGAAGATTGTCAGTCCAGGTGATGTTTGCCGATATCTGTTCATGTTGATACGTGAACAATTTCACGCCGTATATTCCGTTTGGCGATGAGCCCGTTGTCTTGATTTTTGCGATCTGTTTTCGCGGGGCATCCGGGTAGGTTGGATCATCAAGCACGCGGCGGCTTGATCCGTTGAAATATTCCAACGGTGCGCCCAATTTGCCGGTGCTGGTCAAAAGTTGACACAGGTAATTGCTGCCGCTGCGGGGCGCAGTGCAAATCGCGTATCCCTTTTGTGGCCCACGTTGGAATTGGGCCAGAAAATTACCGAGAAACGATCTTGGCGCCATTCATGCTCCTGCCGGT